>NZ_CP012373.2:609331-913996 GCF_001305575.3 Beggiatoa leptomitoformis | reverse complement strand
GGTCGATGATGCCATTGTGGTGGTGGAAAATATTCACCGTCATATTCATTTAGGGGCGAAAAATCTATTAGAAGCGATTCCTGTCGCGGTGGATGAAGTGGGTGGGCCTACCATTTTAGCAACGTTTACCGTTATCGCTGCCTTATTGCCGATGGCGTTTGTGTCGGGGTTAATGGGTCCTTATATGAGTCCTATTCCAATCAACGCCAGTTTAGGGATGTTGATTTCTTTAGCCGTGGCTTATGTTTTTACCCCTTGGCTAACGTATAAGGTGTTGCGCAAGCAGTTTGAAAAATATCGCCAAACACATCAAGACGGACACCCTGTTGAAGATGAAAAACCAACGACAACTTATCGCTTATTTAATGGGGTTATGCGTCCTTTTTTACGTCGTGCAAGTTTACGCTGGCTCTTGTTATTGATTGTGTTAGCAATGATTGCAGGTGCGGTGTTATTGCCAATCACGCAACATGTTGTGCTTAAGATGTTACCATTTGATAATAAATCAGAATTTCAAGTGGTCTTGGATATGCCCGAGGGGACAAGTGTAGAACAGACAGCGCGGGTATTAGGTGAATTGGGGCGTTACTTGGCAAAAATTGAAGAAGTCAGTGATTATCAAGTTTATGCGGGAACTTCTGCACCCATTAGCTTTAATGGTTTGGTGCGTCAATATTATTTGCGTTCGGGCGCAAATGTTGGCGATATTCAGGTTAATTTAACCGATTCTCATCATCGGCAGCGAAAAAGTCATGAAATTGCGTTGTCCGCGCGTGAACCGTTGCAAGCCATTGGCGCGAAATATAACGCTAATGTAAAAATTGTCGAAGTCCCCCCCGGCCCTCCTGTACAATCGCCATTAGTTGTTGAAGTATATGGATTAGATTATAAGGGACAAATCAATATTGCAAAAGATATTCGAGCCGTTTTTGCAAAAACGCCCGACATTATCGACGTTGACGATACGATTGAAGCCCCACAAACAAAATTGATTGTTCGTGTTGACCAAAGCCGTGCTGCATTATTAGGTGTGAGCCAAGATGCTGCTGTTTCTGCCATTCAAACCGTGTTGCAAGGCGCGGACGTGAGTTTTTTACATAATGCTAATGTGAAATATCCTATTCCGATTCGTTTTGAATATAGCACAGCAGATAAAGCTGATATTGAACGCATTAAAGGATTACGAGTGCGGAGTAACACGGGAAATTTAGTTCCCCTGTCTGAGTTTACTGAGGTTGTTGTCTCACAGTTAGAAAATGCAATTTATCACAAAGACTTATTGCCTTTAACCATGGTGACGGGTGATATGGCGGGCAAGTTAGACAGTCCGTTATATGGGATGTATGCGATTTATGAGCAATTACAAGAACTAACGGTTGAGGAACAATATAAGTTAGACCAGTATTTTATTCAACAACCTGCAAATCCTTATCGTTACAGTATTAAATGGGATGGCGAGTGGCAAGTAACGTATGAAACCTTTCGTGATATGGGTATCGCGTATGCGGTAGGGATGATTATGATTTATCTGTTAGTTGTTGCACAGTTTCATTCTTATCTTGTGCCGTTGATTATCATGGCCCCTATTCCCCTGACGGTTATCGGCGTAATGCCCGGTCATGCGTTACTTGGTGCGCAATTTACGGCAACATCGATGATAGGCATGATTGCTTTAGCTGGGATTATTGTGCGGAACTCTATCTTGTTAGTTGATTTTATTAATCAACAGATTGATGAGGGAATGGCATTTCAAGAGGCAGTGATACGTTCTAGTGCAGTACGGGCGCAACCCATCGTATTGACAGGATTAGCTGCAATGGTTGGCGCGTTTTTCATTATTGATGACCCGATTTTTAGCGGGTTAGCCATTGCATTGATTTTTGGGTTGTTTGTCTCGACAGTGTTGACGCTGGTAGTCATTCCCATTTTATATTACGCATTTATGCACAAACGCTTCGCATAAATTTTAAGCACGTAAGGACATGTTTAAACATGTCTTTACGTATTGTTTCCTTGTGTTTTAGCATGGGCTTGAGTAGGTAAGGTAAAATAGAAGGTGCTACCTTTGTTTAACTCACTTTCTACGCCAATTTCCCCGCCTAATTTATTAATAATTCGTTGCACGATGGATAAACCTAAACCGTGTCCTTCTTCTGTCCCTGTCGTAACCCGCGAAAAAGCAGCGAATAATTTACTTTGGGCTTCTGCGGTTAAACCATTCCCATTATCTTTTACCCAAAAACGCACAAAATTCCCCTCACGTGTCGAACCTAGCTCTAAACAGGGTGGTTTTCCACCATATTTTAAAGCATTACTCATGTAATTTGCCCAGACTTCTTCAACCCATTGTGGATAGCCAACAGCGGTTTCCCATCGCTCGGGCAATATAATTTGTCCTTGATGACTGAGAAAAAGTTGCATTAGGCGATGTTGAACACTTTCTACAATTACCTGCATATTAAGGGGTTCTTGTTGTACTTGTTCTTTTGATATACGGGCTAATAGTAATAAACCGTTAATAATATCAACCATTTTTTCCCCTGTCTTAAACATGATTTTCAAATAATTTAAGGCTTGGGGGCTGAGTTGCGTGTTGGTATTTAAGAGTAAATCTGTTAGTCCAATTATTGCACTAAGCGGGTTTTTTAAATCATGGGCAACTGTATGTGCAAACGCATCTAACTCGCTATTTTTTTCGTGTAATGCACGGTTTTTCGCGGCTAACTCAGCATTATTTATTTCTAATTGTTGTTGTAGTTGGCGGATAGTTAAATGGGTATTAATACGTGCTAGCACTTCCTCTTGATGAAAAGGCTTGGTGACATAATCTACTGCGCCTAACTCCAAGCCTTTGATTTTATCAACAGTATCCGCTAAGGCCGTCATAAAAATAACGGGGATATCGGCTGTTTTTGGATTGGCTTTTAAATATTGACAGGTTTCAAAACCATCAATACCGGGCATCATGATGTCTAATAGAATGAGATTAGGATGAATAGATTCAGCAATTTGCAAGGCATTTTCGCCATTACGTGCAACTAATACTTCAAACCCATTTTCGCTGAGAAATTCAAACAAAATCCCTACGTTTGCGGGTACATCATCAACGATTAAAATATTAGGTAATTCTTTATTTAACATGATAGATTTTTCGCTAATAAACGTTTAGTAAACATTTATAAAGGGGGAGGTATTTCAAACGTCTGAAAAACAGTTTGGTTTCTGCCTTGTTCTTTTGCGCGATATAAGGCTTTATCTGCAACAGAAATTAACAAATGTGGATTGTTCTCTGTTGTTGGAATAACGCTGCTAATCCCAATACTTAGGGTGATAAAATTCGCAATTTTTGATTTTTTATGTGTTATCTGTCGTTGTGCTATGGCTTGGTGTATCATTTCAGCAATACGCATTGCACCTTCTTGATTTGTATTAGGAAGAATTAATGCAAACTCTTCTCCACCATACCGCGCGACTAGGTCAACAGAACGTTTGACACATTGCGTTAGTGCGGTTGCAATTTGTTTTAAACATTCGTCACCGGCTTGATGTCCATATTCATCATTGTAGTTTTTAAAAAAATCAACATCACACATCATTAATGTTAAAGGATAATTAACTCTTAACATTTGCGCCCATTGGAGTTGTAAATATTCGTCAAAACGTCGGCGGTTGGCGATTTGTGTGAGTCCATCTTGGCTAACTAAATCGGCTAATTCTTTATTTGCTTTTTGCAGAGCGGCTTCTTTTTCTTGTAATTCTTTATTTTTATCTTGTAGTTCTGTTTGTAAGTAGTGGATTTTTAGATGTGTACTCACCCTCGCAAGCACTTCTTCTTGGTGAAACGGTTTTGTGACATAATCAACAGCACCTAACTTAAAGCCTTTAACTTTATCCACAATATCCGTTAATGCAGTCATAAAAATAACAGGGATTTCATTGGTTGTTTTGTTGGCTTTAATCCGTCGACAAGTTTCAAACCCGTCAATGCCTGGCATCATTATATCTAGTAGAATCAAATGTGGACGTGCTGTTTCTATAATTTGTAACGCACTTTCACCATTGCGCGCAACCAGTACTTCAAAGCCGTTGCTAGATAGAAAATCAAATAAGACCCCTACATTAGCAGGGACATCGTCAACAATTAAAATAGTAGGAGTTTCTGACATTAGAACATCGTTAATGAAAAGAGTTAAGTGACCCTTACTAGCTTATCAAAGCCGTTTAATTAAAGAAACTATAGGTTTTCTATTGTAAACTTTCAGACGAGTTCCACTTATTTTAGGGTTATTTGGTTTACGATAGGTAAATTAAACCATTAACAAATAAAATTTTTCATTTCTGTTATTCACCCGTAGCTAATAAACGGAGGATGAAAAAGATTTCTTCTTTTTGTCCTTAATTTGTTTGGCACTACCCTTTTATCTACAGCAATCCGTTATGAATACAAAAAAAACATTAATAGAAGCAAAAGTCACTCATGTATCTGATGGCGATACTTTAAAAGCTGATTGTAATGGTTTATCTATTACTGTGCGTTTAGACAGCATTGATGCCCCAGAAAAAGCACAACCTTATGGCGAGGAAGCAAAACTTGCCTTAACTGCCTTAGTATTGCACAAAGACGTTAAGATTGAACAAACGGCAAAAGACCGTTATGGGCGTATTGTTGGCAAGGTATTTCGGGGGCGTACTTATGTAAATGAGGAAATGATTAAAAACGGTCATGCTTGGTTTTATGTGCAATATGCGAATGAACCCGAATTTCAAAAGTTATCGGAAAAAGCCCAACACGCTAAATTAGGATTGTGGGCATTGCCTAAGGCTAAACGTATTCCACCATGGGAATGGCGTAAGCAGAAGCAGGAAAAAAGCGAGGCTATTCAATCTGCTAAAGCATCTGGTACTAAGCGGACTTGGTTACCTTTAACACTAGCAATCATCGCTTTAGCAGCCGTAGCAGGGGTTGCTTATTTGTGGATAACGGGGAAATTGACGTTATAGCTAAACCCAAATAAAACGATGTATGTGATAAATGCAGCCAGACGGATACTGCCGCCCCAGAAGGTGTTATCCGTTTTAATGAATGCTATCTGTCCTATTAGGTTTTCAAGACTGAATACATGAAGGCTTGAGCAGGGACTACCCGCGCTATTTTAATGAGTTAAAGGCGTGATGATTCGTGGATAACCAGAAAGCGGGTAGTTTAATACGACCAGATATTGAAAAATGTTTGAACATGGCATAATAAGCCCCTTAAATTTTAATGGGTAACTTACTTTAGATGACACAGATTACTTTAACCCAACCGGATGACTGGCATTTACATGTCCGTGATGGTGTCGCAATGGCTTCTGTTATCTCTGCAACAGCACGGTGTTTCGCTCGGGCAGTTATTATGCCAAATTTAAAGCCACCAATTACAACCCTTGCACAAGCAGAAGCCTATCGACAACGCATTTGTAGTGCGTTACCTGAAGGGGCAACGTTCCAACCATTGATGGCTTTATATCTGACGGATAACACCAATCCCGATGAAATTGTACGGTTAAAAGCAAGCGAACAGGTTGTTGCTATTAAGTATTACCCAGCGGGTGCAACCACTAATTCGGAATCGGGCGTTACAGATTTGCGTAAGGTTTGGCATTTGTTAGAAACCATGCAACAGTATGATGTCCCTCTCTTAATTCATGGGGAAGTCACAACTGCCAGCGTTGACGTGTTTGATAGAGAAAAAATATTTATTGAACATATTCTTGACCCAATTATTCAAGCCTTTCCCGCTTTACGCATTGTGTTGGAACATATTACTACATTGGAAGCCGTCGAATATATTAGTGCGCAAGCTGACAATATCGCGGCAACCATTACGGCGCATCATTTATTGATGAATCGTAATGACTTATTCAATGGTGGCGTACGCCCACATCATTATTGCCTACCTATCCTAAAACGAGAACAACACCGTCAAGCCTTACTCCAAGCGGCAAGTAGTGGCACGCCTAAATTCTTTTTAGGGACTGATAGCGCGCCCCACGCCCGTCATACAAAAGAAACAACCTGTGGATGTGCCGGAATGTTTACCGCCCCCGCCGCGTTAGAATTGTATGCAGAAGCCTTTGAACAGGTGAATGCGCTGGATAAATTAGAGGGATTTGCCAGTTTTTATGGAGCAGATTTTTATCGGTTACCACGTAATAAACGCACAGTAACCTTAAAAAAACAGGCTTGGCAAATGCCTACCCATTGGGCATTTGGTAATGATGAAGTTGTTCCTTTGCGTGCCGGTGAAACTATTCAATGGCAGTTAATAACAGGTTGATTTTAAGTGTATAATCCATTAATTGCAAAAAGATTTCGTGGTTTTTTACCTATCGTTGTCGATGTGGAAACCGCAGGGTTTGACCCTAAACGAGACGCGCTATTAGAAATTGCGGCTGTCACATTAGATGTTGATGAAAAAGGTTTTTGGCAACGGGGGGAAACTCATGCGTGTCATGTACAACCGTTTGAAGGGGCTAATTTAGATGCTGCCGCGCTCGCTTTTACAGGTATAGATCCATATCATCCCTTTCGTTTAGCATTGTCTGAAGAGGATGCTTTACATAAAGTATTTAAGCCGATTCGTGAGGCCGTTAAAGCGCAAAAATGCTCCCGTGCGGTGTTAGTAGGGCATAATGCGGCGTTTGATTTAAGTTTTATTAATGCCGCAACGGAACGAACTAATACTAAACGCAATCCTTTTCACCCCTTTAGTGCCTTTGATACAGCAACACTAGGCGGTTTAGCATTTGGACAAACCGTATTAGCCCGCGCGGTGCAGATGGCAGGATTTGACTGGGACAACGACCAAGCCCATTCGGCAATTTATGACGCAGAACGAACAGCAGATTTATTTTGTGCTATCGTCAACTTGTGGGACATAAAAATTGGGGTTAGAACCCGCAATGAACAATGAAAGAGGGGACAGCATCCCCTCATCGCCTTACCTTATAAAAATAAAGGATAAATAACCAATTATATTTTTGATGCACCCGGTTTTTTCGTGTTGTACTCTTCATGAGAAAGTACAACAACAGGCACTAAACCATCTTTGTCATCCTTAAATAAAATACGATAATCATTATCAATAGGCACAGACACAATGTGTCTGTCATAGTTCATGCGCTTACCATTGAATACCTGATAGGCTTGACCTTCTTTAATCGCGACTAAAATAGCGCGTGCTTTAATAACTAAGTTCTTATGAGGTAATTTGCGTAAATCAATCGCATCTGTTTTGAATTGTTGTTCCCAAATTTGTTTTTCATGCCTGATTGCTTCTTGATTGTTGTGTTCTATTGAGGATTGTTGGCATTTATGACAGTACTGTCCTAAGCCTTTATGTCCACAAGGAAATGTCTTTTTTGCCATGCAAGTAGTTTGCTCCATTTGTTCTAAAATACTGTCCGTTTGTTATATGGGGATAATGCGCTGTTTCTCCAGCGAGTTGAATTTATTCTTTACCCTCATTTTTTTGATAAGGCTAAACAAATAAAGATAAACCCGTTGCGTTAAATAGCATTAATGGGTTTTGCAAATATAATGAATGGTATTTCCGCAAAAACGATGTTGATTGATTATTGAGTCATGTCTTTATTCAGATAACGTGCGTTAGCGGTAAAATGGCACTGAATTCGCAATAATTGCTGTCATCACCTTAATAACGGCATACACCCATGATAAAAATTCTCATTGTTGACGATGAACCGCTTGCACGGTTGCGGCTACGGGCATTGTTGGTAGAAATTGGGATAGGTGAGGTAGTCGGCGAAGCGAGCAATGGACGGGAAGCCGTTACCATTGTTAATTTATGTCATCCCGATATAGTCTTGCTTGATATTCGTATGCCCGGCATGGACGGCATGGAAGCGGCACGACAAATAAGTCACCTGTCTCCCATACCCGCGCTTATTTTTACTACCGCCTATGGTGACCATGCCCTAGAAGCGTTTGACCAGAAAGCCATTGATTATTTAATGAAGCCCATTCGACGCGACCGCTTAGAGCAAGCCTTAATTCGTGCCAAAACCTTATTAAATATTGAAGACGATGTGAATCAACCTTCTTTTTCACCGCTCAAAACCAAAGCACGTAGCCATATTAGCGTTAAAGTACGGGATGAATTACGGATGATTCCTGTGATTGAAATTCAATATTGCAGTGCTGACCAGAAATACGTTGTTTTACATTGGACGCAAGGAGAAGCCCTGATTGGGGAAACGCTAAAAGAGTTAGAACAAGAATTTAGCGGACAATTTCTACGAATTCATCGGGGTACTCTGGTTGCTATTGTACAAATTTCAGGTTTAGTCAAAGATCAGGAAGGAAGACACCTAATAAAATTACGCACATCCAATAAGTTATTAGAAGTAAGCCGACGACATCTTCCAACAGTCCGCAAAGTCTTAAAGGATATGCGATTACCTTGTGCAATCTAATTGATTAATAAAGGACTGATTACGCATGATTATCAAGTTATCAAGGGAGTTTTACACAGAATGACTTTAAAACGCGCTATTACCTTTTCACTATTAACAGCCGTTCCGCTCTTACATACCGCAACAAGCAACGCAACAGATCCCCTTGCAGTGGAAAAATTTAAAGCGGCATTAAGTACATGTGAACGTAGCTTGCAAATGGAAACCCCTAAAAGTCAAGGTTCATTACGCATTTTACAGAGTTTAGTCAACCGTTATGAACGTGACCGCGATTTTTCCCTAAAAATAGAGCCAACCTTAAAAGACTCTACAACAGAGCGTTATACGGGTAAATATTTTGTCGACCAGACATTTGCCCAAGCCTACAATCTATGCGAAGAACAACTGTCGAACAAAGTCGGTGAAGGTGAAGCCCTGATTGCAAAACAAGCAGAAGAGATTAAACAACGATCTCAACAGCAACAAGCCGTTTTAGCCGAGCTATTACAAAAACTAGACAACGCCAAGGCAGAAGTAACCAAAGCCGTTGACCAAGCATGTATGCAACATCAACATGACCCTAGTAATGTGACACTGGTAGAAACTTACAAAACCTCAAAACAAGCCGCTCTAACGCTATATCCGAACATCCTGAAATATACGCATGAAGCAACGATATTAGACCCCGATACCAACGAGGCAAGCAAAGCCACGCGCACAGTGAAAGCATGGTTTATTTATTGTGATACTTTGTTTAATATAGAAACGCCTACAAATGTTACTCCTACAACCCCTGTAAAAACGCCCCCACCTGCAACAACAGTTACACCAAGCGTTGAACCGCCAAAAACCCCAGTATCCACCACACCACCCAGCACCACACCGCCACCCGTCACACGTCATGAGGAAGAAGGACCTACGCCTCCCACGCCCGCAGTGACACCCACCACCACGAGCATTCCACCCGCACCAACGACGGCAATCCCCCCTGCAACAACGGTACGTCCAGAAATTGCACCGCCTACGCCAACGGCAACAGAAACAACAGGGGCAGATACAGAGGCAACAAGCAGTGATGATGATGAATACAATACATTGGTCAAAGCAACGACGGGAGACAAGCAAAAAGTGTTGAAAGATGAGAAACGCTTACCCGACTTTTTTGATAATGAAGATGGCGACATCGGTGCGGCAAAGATTTGGCAGTTTGAAAAAGAGGATAGTAGTCAATGTACGACTTACCAATTTAATGGCGACAAAATAGCGACAAGTAAGAAAAATAAAGGTGAATGTCCTTCTTTCTAACGATATTTAGCCAATGAAGTCCCATCATCACAGGACAGGTGATTTTGCAGAATAACCTGTCCTGATTATTACTTTTCGCACTATCAACTTAAATTTCCCTCATGCGTTATCAAGATTTGCGTGATTTTACTCGCCAATTAGAAAAACAAGGCGAACTAAAGCATATTCGCCTAGAAATAGACCCCTGTTTAGAAATGACAGAAATCTGTGACCGTACACTACGAGCCGCAGGAGCTGCACTGATTTTTGACAAGCCCAAAGGCTATAAAATTCCCGTGTTAGCCAATCTATTTGGCACACCTAAACGGGTTGCATTAGGCATGGGACAAGAATCTGTTAGCAATTTGCGCGAAGTTGGCAAACTCTTAGCCTTTCTTAAAGAACCAGACCCACCCAAAGGAGTACGTGATTTATTCAACAAACTGCCTTTATTTAAACAAGTGTTGAATATGCCCGCGAAAGTTATACAAAATCCTCCCTGCCAAGAAAATATAATAGCAGGGGATGCGGTAGATTTAAGCCAATTACCCATTCAAACCTGCTGGCCTTTAGATGCGGCTCCGCTCATTACATGGGGATTAGTCATTACCAAAGGGCCGCATAAAGTTCGTCAAAACTTAGGTATTTATCGCCAACAAGTGATTGGACGCAATAAAGTGATTATGCGCTGGCTATCTCATCGCGGCGGTGCGTTGGATTATTTAGAATGGAAAAATGCACATCCAACTGAACCGTTTCCCATTGCAGTCGCGCTAGGAGCAGACCCTGCGACAACATTAGGTGCAGTTACCCCTGTACCTGATAGCTTATCCGAATATGCTTTTGCAGGCTTATTGCGCGGTAAACGCACCATTGTTGCCCGCTGTATGACGCATGATTTACAAGTACCCGCCACCGCCGAATTTATCTTAGAAGGTTATATTTACCCGAATGAAACTGCCCCCGAAGGGCCTTTCGGTGACCACACGGGTTATTATAATGAGGTCGACCATTTTCCCGTATTTACTATAGAACGCATTACCCACCGCCATAATCCTATTTATCACAGCACTTACACAGGGCGACCACCCGATGAACCTGCGATTTTAGGCGTGGCTTTAAACGAAGTATTTGTGCCTATTCTGCAAAAACAATTTCCTGAAATTACTGATTTTTACCTTCCGCCAGAAGGGTGTTCTTACCGCATGGCGATTGTCAGTATAAGAAAGCAATATGCAGGACATGCTAAGCGCGTTATGTTTGGCGTATGGTCATTCTTGCGCCAATTTATGTACACCAAATTTGTGATTATTACCGATGATGATATTAATGTGCGAGATTGGCAGGATGTGATTTGGGCAATGACAACCCGCATGGACCCTGTGCGCGATACAACCTTAGTTGAAAATACGCCAATAGATTATTTAGATTTCGCCTCGCCCATCTCAGGCTTGGGTGGCAAAATAGGGTTTGATGCAACCAATAAATGGCAAGGTGAAACGCAACGAGAATGGGGTCGTCCTATTACCATGACGGACACGGTTAAACAACGGGTTGATGCTATATGGAAAGACTTGGGTATTTAATACGCTGAATTTGAGCAGCGTTTAATAATCATAGTTACTTAATTTTATTATGATTAAATTAAAGTTTCTAGCGGATAAAGAGAGAGAAAAATTTGATTTTATCCGTGAGGATGCCTATACTGAATCCGCAGTTTGCGGTGGTAAAATCACCCCGCGTTAAAAGCTAATATATTCAAACAGAAAAAACTGCTGCAAGGCCTCCGTAAGGAGGTTTTTTCGTTTCTAAGAACAATTAATGCGACTGACGTTTTTAAAATACTTCATGAAGAACATAAAAAAACGGCTTAATAAAGTGCATTATATAATAACCTAATTTGCAAAATGCTTTGAATATCATAGAAAAATGCTAAATACATTGGACAATAATATTTTGCAATGTGAAGAATATCAACATATAACCCTATAACGCTACGAAATAATGATGTAGTGTTGGGTATAACCGCAAAAAAACCAGTAGATACTATCATGACCGTTCGCACACGTTTTGCCCCCAGCCCCACCGGTTATTTACATGTCGGTGGTGTTCGCACTGCTTTATATTCTTGGCTTTATGCCCGTCAACATCACGGGGAGTTTATGCTAAGAATTGAAGACACTGACCGAGAACGCTCCACTGAAGAAGCCGTACAAGTCATTTTAGAAGGAATGGCATGGTGTGGTTTAAATCACGATGGCGATATTCCCTATCAAACACATCGTTTTGACCGTTATAAACAAGTGATTCAACAATTACTTGCTGATGGTAAAGCCTATTACTGCTACTGCTCTAAAGAAGAAGTAGAGCAAATGCGCATAGAACAAACCGCACGGAAAGAAAAACCACGTTATAACGGCTATTGGCGCGACCGTCAAGAAACGCCGCCTGCTGGTGTACAACCGGTTGTCCGTTTTAAAAATCCATTAACGGGCGATGTGGTATTCGAGGATATGATTAAAGGAAAAATCACCGTTAGCAATACTGAATTAGATGATTTAGTCATTGCGCGGGCGGATGGAACACCAACATATAATTTCTGTGTGGTGGTGGATGATTGGGATATGGGTATTACCCATGTGATTCGGGGTGATGACCATGTGAATAATACCCCGCGCCAAATTAATATTTTACAGTCATTAGGTGCGCAAATCCCGCATTATGCCCATGTCCCCATGATTCTTGGTAACGATGGACAACGCTTATCAAAACGTCATGGCGCGGTCAGCGTGATGAATTACAAAGATGAGGGTTATTTACCAGAAGCTTTGTTGAATTATCTTATCCGCTTAGGGTGGGCTAATGGTGATCAGGAAATATTTTCTATTGATGAGATGTTGGCATTATTTAAAATCGAGAATGTGAATGGCGCACCATCTGCCTTTAATACCGATAAATTGTTATGGCTAAATCAGCATTATATTAAAACAGGCAACCCTGAAAAAATTGCCGAACATTTAGTACATCAATTTCAGCTATTGGGCATAGACCCACAAAATGGGGTTGCTTTGCCGCGTGTCGTTACTGCGTTAGCCGAGCGGGCAAAAACCTTACGCGAAATGGCAGAAAGTAGCCGCATGTTCTATGTTGAGTTAGTAGAATATGACATGCCCGCCGTACAAAAACATTTAACGCCCGATACGAAAATCACCTTAAATACATTACATGACCAATTAGCCATGCTCACAACTTGGCAGGCAGAGCCAATACATGCAGCTATTCATCAGGTTGCGGAGCAACTGGGTTTAAAACTTGGTAAGGTGGCACAACCTTTGCGGGTTGCGGTAACAGGTAGCACTATGTCACCTTCTATTGATGTGACGGTGGAACTCATTGGACAAGAAAGAACGTTAAAACGGCTACAACAAGCCATTACTTTCATACCCTAGAACAAAAAACTGTAACATCATTCCTCTGTTACAGATTACACTGTAGGAACACGCATTATGGATACACTCACCCGTAGAACAATTCATGTACTCATCCAAATTCCAGATGGGACTTTGTTAAAAGGGATGTTGCTTATCGAACGGAATACACGCTTGTCAGACGTGTTAAATAATGCAAAAGATTTTATTGTTCTGACAGATTACGATGAGAAAGCCCATATCATTAACAAACGACATATCATCCAAGCAATAGAATTAGACGAGTTGAAAGTCGACTAGCATTATTACGTATTTGTAGGCGCAAATTTGTAGCCATAAAAGCTGATTATCTAAAGTTTTATGCCTAAAAACTCTGATGCAGACAGATTTTAATTTTGTGTGTAAAAGGACGGATAACATCACTTATAGCGGTGTTAGCCGTGCTACCTTCGCAAAGGGTTTATGCTCGTAAACATCAAATGATATTTTTTTACCCCTATACACATCATTGACATCCGCCCTTATTCTTATCTTTACATCCACTCCCTCACTTCTCCAAAAAAAACTATGCCACTTTTAAAAGCAGCCAATCTTGCCGAACTGTACCGCTCTGCGGCGCAACAATATGGTCATCGTCCTGCCTTTGTACACAAACAAAACAAAGTTTGGAACAGTGTGAGTTTTCAGGAAATGTATGAATCAGGGTTAAATCTTGCGACAGGTTTAATTAGTTTAGGCGTGCAACCCCGTAGTCATGTCGGTTTACTTGCGGATAATCGCCTTGAATGGATGCTGGCTGATTATGCCGTGCAACTATGTGGTGCTGCCGATGTTCCACGTGGTAGCGATGTTAGCGAGGCTGATATTGCTTACATTCTTACCCATGCCGAAGTAGAAGTTACGTTTATTGAAAATGTCGCGCTTCTTAAAAAAGTACAACAAGCTAATTTGCCTTTTTTAAAGACAATTATTCTGATGGATAATAAAGACTATACAGGAACAGATAGCCATATTTATTCCCTCTATGATTTGTTAGAACAAGGTAAACAATCCCGTTTAGCGGGTGACAAACAAGTAGAAGAACGTATTGCAGGCATTTTACCAACGGATTTATTTACTTTAATTTATACATCAGGCACAACAGGCACACCAAAAGGTGTCATGCTGCCTCATTCCAACATGATAGCTCAAATATCGCGGGTGCAAGATTTACCGATTAAAGTCAGCCCTGATGACCGTTTTCTCTCTATTCTCCCTGTTTGGCATATTTTTGAACGAGTGATTGAATTAGTTAGTGTTTATTATGGTGCGCCAACTTATTACACCAATGTTCGTCAATTAGCTGATGACCTAAAAACGGTTCGCCCCACGATAATGGCATCCGCACCGCGTTTATGGGAAAGTATTTATCAACGCATTTTAGCAACGGTCAAAACAGCCAGCCCTGTTCGTAAAACATTGTTTAATATGGCCTATGCTTGCGCACATCAATTTCATTTAGCCGATGATTTTTTAAAAGGTAATCAACTGGATATGACCGGTAGAACTTTTATAGAATCTGCGGGTTTAGCCCTCTTTAATCTGTTACGCTGGGCCGTTCTATTTTTACCTTATCATCTGTTAGATACCATCGTGCTTAAAAAATTACGTGCAGTAACAGGTGGTTGTCTTCGTGGCACAGTATCAGGTGGCGGGGCGTTACCGCGTCATATTGATGAGTTTTTTAATTTTATTGGCATTCCTATTTTGGAAGGTTATGGCTTAACTGAAGGAATGGTGCTGTCGGTTCGTACTTTTGAACAGCGCGTAATTGGTACGGTTGGAATTTTATTTCCCATTGCAAATATTCGTATTGTGGACATTAACACGAATGAAATTCTCTATCCAAACCCGCATAAAAAAGGTGAAGGACGCGGGCTACAAGGCGAAATTCATGTAAAAGGCAAGCAGGTAATGCCACTGTTACTATAAAAATGAGGAAGCAACGGCTAAAGCCTTTAACGATGGTTGGTTGAATACGGGCGATTTGGGCGTTTTTACCTTTAACGATTGTTTAAAAATCACCGGACGCTCTAAAGACACTATCGTTTTACTGGGTGGCGAAAATGTTGAACCTGTTCCTTTAGAAACCCGTTTATGTCAGTCTGAATTGATTGAACAATGTATGTTAGTTGGACAAGACCAGAAAGCGTTGGGTGTGTTGCTAGTCCCTGCAATAGAAGGGTTTAAAAAACTGGGTATTACTGCGGAAAGTGTTGCCGAATTAAGCCAATTAGACAATGTACGTGACCAACTAGAACAGGTGGTTAAGTCTATTATCTCTACTAAACAAGGCTTTAAAGCCTTTGAATTGATTCATGCTATTAAGGTGTTAAATAAACCTTTTGAAGTAGGCGACGAACTAACCAATTTATTTAAATTGAAACGACATGTCATTACGGCTAAATACCAAGCAGAGATTCAACAACTATTTGCAAAAGAAGAATAAACAACTTGCCGATGTAAATGATGCAAAGACCACCGCTTGAAGCGGTGTTATCCGTCTCAAAAATTATCCGAATCAGCGTTTTCAGGATTTAATCGTAGGCAAAATAATATGTTATAGCGAATAATCCTGAAAATTCTGACGCAGATAATTATGCGCCCGTTCCGACTAAGGCTTCAATTTCTGCCACTGTTTTGGGTGTTTTTGCGGTTAGGACGAGATGGCCCTCTGCTGTAATCAAGACATCATCCTCAATACGAATGCCGATATTCCACCATTTTGGGTCAACATCATCACTAACAGGGATATAAATACCGGGTTCAACGGTTAAGGTCATACCGGGTTCTAAGCGTCGCCACAGTTCATCTGTTTTATAATCACCAACATCGTGTACGTCCATGCCTATCCAATGTCCTGTACGGTGCATAAAAAAGCGTTTATAACCTTCGGATTTAATCTGCTCTTCGGCTGTCCCTTTCAGTAGGCCTAATTCAACTAATCCTGTCGCAATAACCTTAACGGCTGCCTCATGGGGGGCTTCCCAGTTATTATTTGGGCGGGCTTGTTCTATGGCGGCATATTGGGCTTTTAAAACCAATTCATAAATGGCTTTTTGTGCGTCGGTAAATTTGCCATTAACAGGAAAAGTACGAGTAATATCAGAGGCGTAATAATCATATTCAGCACCTGCATCGATAAGGAGTAAATCGCCTTCTTTTAAAATAGAGGTATTTTCTGTGTAGTGCAGAATGCAACTGTTTTCCCCAGTCCCAACAATTGACGGATAAGCAGGAGAACTGCTACCACTACGCCGAAACTCATGTTGTAATTCGGCTTCTATTTCATATTCATATAAACCTGCTCGAGTGCATTGCATCGCACGGATATGGGCGCGACTGGCAATATCAGCGGCGGTTTGCATGGCTTGCAATTCCACAGGGCTTTTGTATAAACGCATTTCGTGCAGAATATGGTCAAGCGCGACCATTTCACGCGGTGCATTTACTCCTGTACGGGATTTGTCACGAAGTTGGTTTATCCAACCAAGAACTTTTTCATCAAATTCAAGATAGCAACCCATTGGATAATAAACCCGTTTGCAACTTTCGAGCAGTCCGGGAATGATGTCATCTATATCGGTGATAGGAAACGCATCGTCTGCACCGTAGTGTTCGCACGCACCTTCAAGCCCTGCGCGTCGTCCGTTCCATGTTTCTTTTTCTGGGTCACGTTCACGACAAAAAAGGAGATATTGCCCTTGTTTACGTTCAGGAATTAGCACTAATAGTGCGTCAGGTTCGGTAAATCCAGTGAGGTAATAAAAGTTGCTGTCTGGGCGATAGGGAAAATGGACATCGCGGTTACGAATCTGCTCAAGGGCGGTAGGAAGTAGTGCAATACTGCCCTTGCTCATCAGATTCATAAGGGCTTGACGACGGCGAGCAAATTCTTGTTTATCCATATTGGGTTATATTATTAAATCGAGTGGACGGGATTACCTTCAAATCTTGTTGTCAGAATTTGAGAAGGGATTGATTCACCCTTTAAAATTTTAAAAAAGGGTTGGAAATATTTTTTAGCTTGCAGTAAAACACTTGTAAAGACAAGCGGGTGGATACCATTGCTTTATGCAATGGCATTCGTTGTTTATCTTTGCTTTATACGGTTGCAAAAAGTCTGCTATTAGCACAGAAAATCAGTTTTCTGTGGCGGTTGTTTCTTCAATGGCTTCATAGAATGTTGATACACCAACACGAATATATTCAATGAGTTCAGCATAAGCTACTTCATCTTCTTCGGTGTTTTCTGCAATGGGCGCAAGATGGGATATGTTGACAACGTCACGGATAAATTCTTGAATTTCTTCTGTTAGTTGTTGCATACTTTTAATGCCTGCCAGTCCTAATCCAAAAACAAAGCCTTCACACCAGCCGCCTAAAGATTGTGTCCGTAAGTACAGGGGTTCATCATCACTGGGTAATAAGGGGGTAAATTCAAAATGGTTGGAGGCTAGTTGATGTTGGGTGTATTCGTGTAGGGCTATCAGTTGTTGTCTTGATTCATCCGCTAAAAGGTCCCGTCCTGCGGTTTCCCCTAGGATATGTTTTAGCCAAATATCATGGCTTAAATGGGGGGCAGCACAGAGCATACTTGTGAGTATGCCATGTGCTTCAGCAATATCCATTAGTGCGCCAGCATGTTGTAGCGATTGATTTAATGGTTGATATAAGTTCTGTTTCATGGCTGGTTATCCGCGAATACGTTGTACACGAGTAACCACATCTAGGTGTCGAAGCTGACGCATGATGGAGGCGAGATGGTCACGGTTACGAACAAGTATGGTTAATTTCATGATGCTGCTCAAGCCGTCGCGGGGTTCGCTGGTCATTTGGTCTATATTGACATCTAGTTTGTAAAGGGTGTTAGAGATAGCCGCTAACACGCCGGGGCGGTTTGGTACATCAAGGCGGATATCAACGGAAAATATGCCTTCGGTTTCTGTATCCCATTCAACAGCTAACCATTTTTCGTATTGATGTTTATATTCGGCAATGTTTTTACAGGATTTTGTGTGAATGGTAATCCCTTTACCAACGCTGACAAAACCTGTAATTTCATCACCCGGTATCGGACGGCAGCAGCGGGCAAATGTCATGATAACGCCTTCTGTGCCTTTGATAATAAGTGGGCGGTTACTGCCTTCTACATGTTCTTCTTGACTGAGTGGTAACACTTTTGAAGAAGGTTCTTTAGTTGCTGCGGGGTCAAACTGACGGGCAACAATAAGGGACATGAGATTACCAAAACCAATTTCGGTTAATAATGTATCTATCGTGTCAAACTTAAATTTGCTGAGGAGATGTTGCTGTTGTTCGGGGTTAAGGGTATCAACACTGAGTTGGTAGCTTGCTAAGTCGGCATCTAGCATCCGTTTACCGATAAGTGTCGCTTCTTCATGTTGCATCTTTTTCAGATAGCGACGGATTCTAGCAATTGCACGTCCTGTTACTACAAAGTTAAGCCATGTCGGACTTGGACGCGCCCATTCTCCCGTCAAAATATCTACGGTTTGTCCACTGATAAGTGGGGCATAGAGGGAGGCATATTGTCCATCAACCTTCACAGCAATACATTTATCGCCAATATTACTATGAACGGCATAGGCAAAATCTATGGCCGTCGCGCCGCTAGGTAGTTGCAGAATTTTTCCTTTGGGCGTGAAGACGTAAACTTCATTTGGAAATAAATCCATTTTGAAGTGTTCTAAAAACTCCATAGAGTCGGTTGCATTTTTTTGCATGTCCACCAAACTGCGTAACCAGTTATTGGCTTGTTGGCGGACAACTTGACGACAGTCGTGAAGATGGTCAGGATTATCGCCCAATTTGTATAAACCAAAGGCACTGATTCCCCGCTCGCCAATTTCGTGCATATCAGTTGTACGAATTTGTACGCAGATGGGAATACCTTGCGGGCCCATTTGGGTTGTGTGAATGGATTGGTAACCGTTGATTTTAGGAACGGCGATATAATCCCGAAATTTTTCTTCTATCGGTTTATATAAACCATGTGTTACGCCTAATGCTCGATAGCAACTATCAACGTTGTCAGTGATAATACGAAAGGTTGCAACATTGGTGACTTGTAAAAAGGTTTTACGCCGATTATCTTTAATATCTGAGGCTTTACGTGCCTTCATTCGTTGATAGATACTGTAATAATGCCGTTCACGAATATAGGCTTTTGCGGGTAATTCTTGTCGACTAAATCCTTGTTCCATCGCTGTTTGAATGCTACGCATGAGTTCTCCGCGCTTTGTACAGAGTTTATCCAAGTGGTGCATTAGGGTACGATAGCGATAGGGATAGAGCGCGGAAAAACTTAAATCTTGTAACTCTCGGTAAAGGGAATCCATGCCCAAGCGACGAGCTATTGGTGCGTAAATTTCCAGTGTTTCTCTGGCAATGCGCATTTGTGATGTTCGTTTTTTCATCGCACTGATGGTGCGCATATTGTGCAAACGATCGGCGAGCTTGATGATAATTACCCGTAAATCATGATTCATGGCAATAATCATTTTTTGAAAACTAGCCGCTTGTGCTTGTTCTCGACTATCGACGGGCATACGGGTAAGTTTGGTTACACCGTCCACTAAGTCTGCAACCGTTTCACTAAACGTTTCCGTAATATCCGCTTTAGTGAGTGGTGTATCTTCAACAACATCATGTAAAAGGGCGGCGCAAAGCGTTTGGTAATCCATCCGCAATTTTGCCAAGATATAAGCGACTGCCAACGGGTGGAAAATATAGGCTTCTCCCGATTGGCGAATTTGACCTTCATGGGCTTCCGCAGCAAATAAGTAAGCGTGATAAACTTCTCTGACTTGTAGCGGGTCTAGGTAGGGTTCAATCAGTGTGCATATATCACTGATTAGAATGCGATTAATAAAACTACACGGCGCAGACATAGTATTGACATCCGACATATTGGCTTACGCCATATCATCCTTGCGAACGTCACGAATCCCTTTGTTCAGTTCTTCAACGTTATCCCGTGAGATTTTGCCTTCTGCAATTTCGCGTAACGCAACAACCGTTGGTTTATGCTTGCCTGCGGGAACAAGGGGGGTTGCACCCAATGCGATTTGACGCGAGCGTTTACTCGCTAATAGCACTAGGGAGAAGCGGTTATCTACAAGTTTTAAACAATCATCTACTGTTAAGCGAGCCATTATGAAAATTCCCTCTAAATTTAATTTATCATTATATTAAGATGTTGACAAAATGCTTTTATTGCAGTGCGATGTAAGCATTTTTATCAAGTCTAACTTAATAATCATACTTCTGCCAAGTATGTTATGTAGGGGGATTGTCATAAATACAACATATTTTTGTCATCTCGTGAGATGCGTTAATTTTTAACTCGTTATTAGCAAGGATAAACCATCTATCAGGAGCGTAAGGTGTTTACCATAAATACTATGCAAAAAAATCTATGTTTTTTCAAAAAAGTAATTATGTTAAGTTGCTTTTTATGGAGCATGAGCGGCCATGCTAACCCGCAGGAAACAAGTCAACCCCATTGGGTAACTATTCCGTTAGGCGTTGCAGGCGGGTTAGAGGAGGGAAATTTATCTGCTTATTTACTTGCCCCACAGGATTCAACGGACTTTATTTGTTTAGATGCGGGAACTGTTTATTCGGGTTTGTTAGTGGCTCAACAAGCGGGGAGTTTTGCCAAGATAGCACCTGAAAATAATCAAAATGTCGTAGGAGATGTTTTGCGTTCTCATATTAAAGCCTATCTTATTTCTCACGCTCACTTAGACCATGTTGCGGGTTTAGTGATTAATGCAACTGACGATATCAGTAAACCTATTATGGGGTTACCTGCTGTATTAGCGGATATACAAAATCATTTATTTAATTGGCGAATCTTTCCAAACTTTGGTGATGTAGGCGTTCAACCCTTGTTAAAAAAATATCACTATATTGATTTACCCACTCAAGAAGCGGTTACCATTCCACAAACAGGAATGCACGTTACTGCTTTCCCACTAAGTCATGGAAATAATTATGCTTCTACCGCATTTCTCATTGAGTCTGGTGGTTTTTACGCACTTTATTTAGGCGATACTGGCGCAGATAGTGTCGAAAACACGACAACATTGCAACAACTCTGGATAAAAATTGCGCCTCTGATTAAAAGCCAGCAACTCAAAGGATTATTTATTGAATCCGCTTATTCTAATGAACGTCCTAGCAAACAGCTTTATGGACATCTCACGCCACAATTGGTTATCGATACACTCACCAATTTAGCCCAACAGGTTGATAGCGAACATACTGAAAATGCCTTACGAGAGATAACCGTTATAATCACTCATATCAAACCTGTTTTAGAGGCACAAGTGAACATACGTGAAACAATACGCGCCCAATTAAGCGCGGCAAATCATTTAGGTATTAGATTTATTCTCGCTGAACAAGGACAAAAGATTGAATTTTAATCAATTCGCTAATATTTAACGCTAATTAAGCAATGTTACTAACAATTAAGAGAATATTCCTATGAAAAAATGTATCGCGCTCTTTCTATGTATTTTCCCCTTATCACTCTGGGCAGGGGATGCGGCAACCTTACACTTTTTAGGGTTCTCCAAAGATGGTAAATACTTAGCATTTGAACAATATGGCGTAACCGATGGTAATGGAGCCGCTTATTCATCCATCTATCCTGTTGATGTCGCAAAAAATGACTATGTTGCTAAACCCTTCGTGCAAGAAGGACAGCCCGACGCGACTGACCCCGCTGCACTCTCTCAACTACGAGCGGACAATTTAGCGAAAGCCAAAGCCAAGCTAAAAGAACTCTCCATTACTGAGGATAATCAAGGAACTCATGTGATTTCTCACCCGCTCAGTGATTTAGGCGTTGATCCACATAAAGTCACTTTTGCACTGGGTACGCCGTTGGCTGGCATGTTATATGAGTCTTTTTCCTTAACCTTAGAAGAGCAAGCAGGAAAAGCGGAGTGTTTTGGTTTTGGGGAGGCAAAACAGTTCAAGTTGACAATACAACCGACACCGTTACCAACGACCATAACGGAAATGAAACCTTTAGAATCGCTCGCAGAAGCTCCAACAATAAGTACAACACCAGAGACCACAACAAGCGATAAACCCGTTATAGAAAACAACGAGACAACAGTCACCACATTACAGGCAGACCAAAAAATTCCAGACACTCGTGGTTGCCCATTAGCGTATAGAATTCAAGATGTTTATATCTATAATGGTGAATATATTGCTGTTTTCTTAAATATATTTTCACCGGGGTTTGAAGGGCAAAACATGCGTTATATTGTTGTAACGGGTAAATTTCGTGATGTACAAGGTTAGAAACAGAATGACATAGGTCATTAAGTACAGAGAAAAAAGTGAGCAAGCTACTCACTATTTATTATCAAGGAGTTAAGTATGAAAAGTTTATGGGTTATTGGTTTGGTCAGCGTATTAAGTCTGCCCGTTTATGCAGGTAAGTTATATCAATGGGTGGATGCAGAAGGTAATACCCAATTTAGCCAAACCCCCCCGCCTGAAGGCACGGATGCAGAGACTAAAAATATTGCAACGCCACCCGCAACCGTTGCAGCACCGAAGCCTGAAGAGAAGCCCGCAGAACCACCTGTTGAAGAAGCCGCTAAACACCCTGCTGGTAATGACCCTGCCGCAAAAATTAAGGCTGAAAAAGAGGAAAAATGTCAGCAGGCCAATTCTATGTTGCAACAGTTGACGGCTAAGGGCAGCTTAGTGATTCCTAAAGCAGACAATCCTAAAGAGTTTGTTCCTATGAGCGACGATGCACGTAAGCAAAGAACGGCTGAAGCACAGGCTTTTATTGATGCGTATTGCAAGGACAGCGCGCCAGCAACGCAAAATAAATAATGGGATTTTAGTAGATAATGATAGAAAGAACGCACTTCGGTGCGTTTTTTTGGAGTCGTATAACAATAATAACGCATTGTTTTAAAATTGACTAAACCATTTAATCAACCGTCGTTCAGCCACTCGCAAGCTGAGGAAAAACAACTCTTGTACAGGACGTTTTGATAAATTAATGTAAGGCTTAGAAATATAAGTAACTTGTACTTGTGCAATACAGCCTGCTAAAGCCCCTGTTAGCAATCGGTCATCAACCAACATAATCTGTGTTGCAGGTTCACCCGTTAGCTTAATAATCGTTTCTAATCCATCAGGATAGGGTTTTTTTCGTACTTCCTTAATACAACGTACCCCCACATGATGCTGTTGAAAATAAGCAATTCTGCTCGGTAGTGGTTTATTGGATAAGATAAAAACCCGTTCTGCACCAAACACAGTAACGCATTCATCTAACCAATGTGTTAACTCTCGCAATGGGTGTTTCTCACCATGCGAGGCTAATACACCATCAAAATCCAATACTAAAACAGTAATCCCACTTTCACGTAATCCTACAGGGGATATATCCGTTACACGTTTAATACTATGTTGGGGGGTATTAATATGGGCGAGTGCGTGGCGGTAGTGACGCAACATCGCAAAACTGTAGTGAACTCGTTTTAAAAAGTGCATGGCAAATAACAGTGTTATAACGAAAATGGAGAGGCGAAACTCGCACGATGAGCATCTATCTTAACCGCTAGTTTTAGTTAAGTGTAGATAAAAATCTACATTCCATTTATATCGTATTAACGAAATTACCTGTTATCCAGTGAGAACAGAAAATCTATAATAAACCTTGTTTACCAATCAGTTATATCAAGAAACTCACGTAAAAACTATACATTATCTACTTGTTTTAAACGGGTTTTTGCCGCTTCAACAACATCAGGTTCTACATCATTTAACATTTTATGCACAACAGATAAGGGGGCGCGCTGTACCGCTAAATAACGCACGGTCCAATCAGGGTCAGTAAAAAGCAATTCTGCGGATTCTGTATCTATACGTTCTGCAACAATACGCCGGACTTCAACTTCAGGATCATCTGCCATTAGTTCTAATGTTACGGTTGGTAAACGCTCTACAACGGCTTGACGAACTAATCTATCTTTGTCGTACATCATGCGAAACAAGCGACCAACAGGCAAACGACGTACAACATACACCCGCACCATATAATCAGGGTCTGTTGCCAGTGCTTCAATTTTATCAGCAGGGAGGCGGTCAGCAACGGTAATACGAACTTCTCTATCGGGATCGTGCATCAGTTGTTCTAATCCATCTTCGATAGGAATACGCGCAGCAACTGCACGACGTACCGTTTCGTCCTTATCATTGATAAGTTCTTTTATACGGGCTTGGGGGATATAACGGACGATAATTGCGCGAGTTTCCCAAAAAGGGTCATTCATGTAATCAATGGCTAAATCAGGATTAGCCCGAAAGAAACGATCAATTTGGCGACCACTTTTCACTTTGACACAGGCATCACCTGCTTTGCATTTGCCTATTTCCAATCGTGTTTGATGATTACAGGATCGACAATCGGCGCGAGGAGTTTGATCTGGTTCAGGGAGACTATTAGATTGTGTCATTGTCATAAGGCTAAAGGTGCATAAGTCATTATCTTAAGCACCTTTATAAATCGCTAAAAAAATTAAGCACCTAAATCAGCACGGATTTTATCAACCCATTCTGTTATACGCTCATCACTCATATCCGCTTGATTGTCTTGGTCAAGGGCAAGTCCAACAAACTCATCATTAATAACGGATTTAGACTTGGTGAAATCGTAACCATCCGTTGACCAGCTACCAACCAATTTCGCGCCGCGTTCTTTTGCCTTTTTATACAGAACAATCATGGCATCAACGAATTCATGACCATAGCCATCTTGGTCGCCTAAACCATACACAGCAACAACTTTACCTGATAAATCCACATCATCTAATTTGGGTAAAAATTCTTCCCAAGTGGGTTCTAATTCGCCATCGCCCAGTGTTGGGGTGCCTAAAATAAGGGAATTGTATTTGGCAAGGTCTTCGGCAGTTGCTTTAGCAACGTTGTGAATATCAACAACCCCTTCACCAAATTTTTTGGCAATGATTTTTGCAACTTTCCGTGTATTACCTGTGTCAGTGCCGTAAAAAAGGCCAATTGTTCCCATTTGTTTTTCTCCATTGTAAATTAAGTATTGCTGTCAGTTTTTAACGGTTGCGCATCTCTGACGTTACGCCACTTTAGCTTGGGTTGATTTGTTTTTTACTTTTTGAAACCATTTGATAGCTACTTATCGTCTGCAACTACTTCCGCTAAGACCAGTCCTGTTGCCGTTTCAAAATGACTGGTTAGTTTTAAGCAATGCTCACGACCATCAATCAGATAAACATTAAAACCTTGCCGTTCTAAAACAGGCTTAGGTGTATTGATATCGTCGTCCATACAGTAAGTAAAGTGCAGGTGTGGATAGCTTTGACGTAATGTCGTGATGGTTGCCTCATCCAGTCCTTGTAATTCTACTTGGAGGGCAATTTGTTCTGCAATGTCGACGGTAAGCATGAATTATTCCTCTAACTCCAGCATAAAACGCTTACGTTCTTCTGGGGATACACCCATCACTTTGGCTAACCAAGGAGGGGGTGCGCTAGCAAGAACAACTTTGAGTTCATGCAGGGCGGTTAATATATCACCACCCTCAGGTGCTTTGATAGGATGAATACCCGCTTTCACAACTTTAGCTGCAGCAGGGCCGCCAATAGAGGCAACATACATAACGTGGCAATCACTGATTAACTCTGCACGAAACGCATTTTTGTCGTCAACTTCTTCTGTTGGGGTTGTTGAACGTAGGTCAACTAGACGGATTTCATCTTTAGAAACTTGGTAAATAAGGAAGCGGTTACAAGACCCAAAATGTCCGTCTAGTGTTTCACCTGTGTTGGAAGCACAGGCAACACGAATGGAATTAGGCATGTCACCTTCTTGGTAGGCTTGGACGGTGGGTAATTCGTTTTTAGGCTCACCTGTTTCACCTTTGAGAATCTGAACTGCATTTTTAAGTGCGTCTTGATTCATTTCACTCAATTCACCATCAGCCGCTGCTTTTAAGTCTTTGACTTTCAACGTGGCTAATTTTTCTTCGGTGATGGGTAAACCAATACAGGAAATAAGGACGGCCATTAAACGACGTGGGTCAGTATCAGGCAACGCACGTGCAGCCAGGCCAATTTTTAAGGCAATCTCACGCGTAATAGGAGAGGAATTATCGGTTTGAGTGTTCATATAGTCACCATTGGGCGAATACAGTTTCTATGGGACAGACACGCGAGCAATTAGATTCATCTTCACTCGCACAACATAAACTCTCGTGCGAATCACTAACGTCTAACCGCTTTTATATATTGCGTTGAGAGGACAGACAGGCGATGCAGGCATTAAATAACTATCTATCCCCATCTGTTGTTTAAACGGTAAATAAACTATTGGTTAGTCATCAGCCGCATCAATGCGTTTAGCTCTTACCGTGATAGGTAACTTCAACTCAGACATGGGTGGAATGTGATAGCGTGAACCGTCAGTTAGGCTGACATCACCGCCCCATTGTTCAGGACCATTAAATTCCATTTCTACAATGGTTTCTTCTAAGTCTTTCTTAGCAACATAAAAGCTAATTTTGCCATCTTGGTTTTTTCTGAGCATTACGCTGGGCATTGGATTTTCCTTATGAGCTTAGTCGGGTAGGTTTATTATTATATGAAAACGCCGTTTGTGTTGACGTTATAAGATGAAATTAAGGTGTGTTGATAGTGTATCAACACACCTTCCTTAAGCGCTACCTACAGATTAACGAACTAAGTCGTAGTTATAATCTGTTGTACCCATACCACGGGTTTCTTCATCAAGGCGGTGCATGATTTCGTTGACAATGGTTGTCAACATGTACATTGCGCCTTCATAACCCATGGTTGTCATACGATGTAAGTGATGACGATCAAAAATGGGGAAGCCAATACGGATTAGAGGAACTTCAAACTCTTTACCCTTGAAGAGGGTATCACGTTGAATGAACTTGCCGTAGGAGTTACCAATCATGAAGTCTGGTTTCTTGGTGAATACTAAGGAACGCATGTGCCATAAGTCTTTACCAATATGAACTTCACAGTCTTTACCGTATGGAGAATCATCCAACACTTTTTGGGTGGCTTTTGCCCAACGCTTGTTGGCGT
The DNA here is from genome assembly GCF_001305575.3 of Beggiatoa leptomitoformis. Classification (NCBI taxonomy): domain Bacteria; kingdom Pseudomonadati; phylum Pseudomonadota; class Gammaproteobacteria; order Thiotrichales; family Thiotrichaceae; genus Beggiatoa; species Beggiatoa leptomitoformis. Next base: position 886,630 of record NZ_CP012373.2, on the reverse strand, counting down.
TGTTGGAAAGAATATGGATAGGTTCAGCACCGAGTTCTAATAAGAATTTGGTCAAGCCTAAGGTGAAGTCTGGATCACCCCAAATGGCGAATTTTTTGCCGTGTAACCATGTATGGGAATCCATCATCATGTCAACTAAGCGACCACGTTCTTTAGTTAAAGAAGCAGGAACTGGCTTGCCTGTGACTTCAGAAATTTTCATCAAGAAATCATCTGTCCACTCTAAACCCATAGGAATATTGAATTTAGGAATATCATGATGCCAAGTGTTTTCTACATATTTCTTGGTTTTTTCTAACTGCCAAGGTTGTAATAACAGGGTATTGATGGCGTTAGGTGCATCTTTAATTTCTGCTTGGGTGGTACCGCCAGAATACATGCGGAATTGACCATCAGCAGGGGTATCTAACACTTCTGTTGGATCACATAACATGGTGTGTTTAACACCCATTTCGTCCAACATACGGTGAATAACACGGTAATTACCTAAGTAGGTTTCAAAACCGGGGACAACGTTTAATTTACCGTTGCTACCAACTACTTTACCTTCCATGTAATTTAAGGTGAAGTAACGAGCAATACCTTCAAACATGTTGTCCCAGCCAGTTACATGGCTGCCAACAAAGCTGGGGGTATGCGCAAAAGGAGTAGGGTATTCTTGAGGAACACGACCGTCTTTTTTCGCGTTGTTGATGAATGCGTTGAGGTCGTCACCGATGACTTCAGCCATACAGGTTGTGGACACTGCAATCATATCGGGTTTGTACAATGCTTTCGCGTTTTCTAAACCAGCAAACATATTCTTCTGACCACCGAACACAGCTGCATCTTCGGTCATGGAGTCAGAAACACAGGCAACAGGCTCTCTGAAATGACGGTTGAAGTAGGTACGGAAGTAAGCAACACATCCTTGAGAACCATGTACATAAGGCAGGGTTTTTTCAAAGCCTAACGCACATAAAACAGCACCTAAGGGTTGGCAGGCTTTGGCAGGGTTGACAGTCAAAGCTTCACGTTTGAAGTTGAGTTCTTTGTACTCTTCAGAAGTTGTCCATTCGAAAACTTCTTTAATTTTTTCGGGAGAGTAAACTTCTTCGTAGGTTTTTTTGCGCGTGAGGTTGTCTTTATACTCGTCGTCGCGGAACAAAGGATAGCTGGGCTGGATTTTTTCAACGTTCTGCATGATTAAAGCTCCACCGCACTACCAATCTGTAGATACGGTCTTGAATGATAACAGGTGGGTAAAACTGCCAAGGTAAAATAGTCTTACCCTTTACTTCTTTAAATGGGGTGCAGTAAGTACTGCACCACCCGTTTTCCAAACGATTAACCGTTTACTGCTACTTTTTGCTCAGCTTCAACAGCATTTGCCCAAGGCGCATGTAATTTGTTCCAACAAGGATTATTGAGAGTCATGTCCATATCGCGGGCGAAAATGGCAAAACCATCATAACCATGGTAAGGACCAGAGTAATCCCATGAGTGCATTTGACGGAAAGGAATACCCATTTTTTGGAAAATGAATTTCTCTTTAATCCCAGAACCGATTAAATCAGGTTTGATTTTCTTGACGAATTCTTCAAACTCGAAGCCTGTTACGTCATCATATAACAGGGTTGCATCGCCCATTTCCTTGATTGTGCGGTCATAGTCGTCATTGTGTGCGAATTCATACCCTGCACCAACCACTTCCATGCCTAAATCTTCATACGCACCGATGGTGTGACGAGGACGTAAACCACCGACATATAACATCACCCGTTTGCCTTCTAAACGGGGGCGGTATTTAGCGATGACTTCTTTCATCATGCCTTCATAGCGGGCGATAACACGCTCTGCACCTTGTTTGATCTTGTCATCAAAGAAGGACGCAATCTTACGTAAGGATTCAGCAATCTTGGTAGGACCGAAGAAGTTATACTCTACCCATGGAATCCCATACTTCTCTTCCATGTGGCGAGAAATGTAGTTCATGGAGCGGTAACAATGTAACAGATTGAGCTTAACCTTTGGGGTTAATTCCATTTCTGCTAAGGAGCCGTCACCAGACCATTGTGCGACAACCCGTAAGCCCATTTCTTCTAACAGGGTACGAGATGCCCAAGCATCACCACCGATGTTGTAGTCACCAATAACAGCGACATCATAAGGGGTGCTTTGGAAGGAGTTGTCTTCATCACGACGATGTAATACCCAATCACGCACTGCGTCGTTTGCAATGTGGTGTCCTAAGGATTGAGAAACACCGCGGAAGCCTTCGCAACGGACAGGGACAACAGGTTTGTTATACAGCTTGCCTTTCTTCTTGGAAACGGCTTCAATGTCGTCACCAATTAAACCGATAGGACATTCAGATTGAACACTGATGCCTTTGTTTAAAGGGAATAAAACTTCGATTTCGTCGATTAACTTGTCTAACTTTTTGTCACCACCGAAAACGATGTCTTTCTCTTGGAAGTCAGAAGTAAAGTTCATGGTCACGAAGGTATTAACACCTGTTGTACCAATGTAGTAGTTACGACGACCTGCACGAGAATATTGACCACAGCCGACGGGACCGTGAGAAATATGAATCATGTCCTTAATCGGACCCCACACCACCCCTTTAGAACCTGCGTAGGCACAGCCACGAATGGTCATGACACCAGGTAAAGATTTTTTATTGGAGGTGATACATTTATTGGATTTTTCCAATGAGGTGTCGTTAACGGCTAAGTGTTTGGCACGGTCTTTCTTAGCGTCTTCGGGATAAACTTCTAACACCTCTTGAATAAGGGCTTCAGTTTCTTCGCGTGTCATTACTGTCATGACTTTCTCCTGATTCCCGCCACCACCAATCTGTAGCACCGCGGGAGTGAATGGAATTCGATACTAAAATTTTTTATTAAAATTGTAGGATGAATCTTCCTGAAACAGCCCCCTACAAGTAGGGGGTGTTTGAATACATCAATCCATCCTACAAAACAAACTCAGATAAATTAACCAGCAGCTTCAGCGGCTAATTCAGCAGCGGTCTTACCAACAATACTGGTGTCTTCTACTTCCATAATACCGAAGTCCATCAGAATTTCTTCTAACTCGTCCATGGTTAATGGGGTAGGAATGACTAATTTCTTGTTGTGGATGATTTTTTGTGCTAAAGCACGGTATTCATCGGCTTGTTTTGCTTTGGGATCGAACTCGATCACAGTCATACGACGGATTTCAGCGTGTTGTACGACGTTGTCACGTGGAACGAAGTGAATCATGTGGCTGCCTAAACGAGCAGCTAAAGCTTCAATCAATTCGTCTTCACGGTCGGTGTTACGGCTGTTACAAATTAAACCAGCTAAACGCACGCCACCAGAGTTTGCATATTTAACGATACCTTTGCAGATATTGTTAGCAGCATACATCGCCATCATTTCGCCAGAGCAAACGACATAGATTTCTTGGGCTTTGTTTTCGCGAATGGGCATAGCGAAACCGCCACACACCACGTCACCTAACACGTCATAAAATACGAAGTCGAGTTCTTCATCATACGCGCCTTCTTCTTCTAAGAAGTTGATGGCGGTGATAACACCACGACCTGCACAACCAACACCCGGCTCAGGACCACCTGATTCAACGCATTTGATACCGGCATAACCGACAGATAATACGTCTTCTAATTCTAAATCTTCGACTGTACCCGCTTCGGCAGCCAATTGCATAACGGATGTTTGTGCTTTGGAGTGCAGAATTAAACGAGTGGAGTCAGCTTTGGGATCGCAACCGACGATCAGCACTTTTTTGCCTGCTTCTGCCAGCGCTGCTACTAAGTTTTGAGTAGTGGTGGATTTACCAATACCACCCTTACCGTAAATTGCACATTGACGTAACGCCATTTGTGGTTCTCCTTAAAATAATGAGAGAGGGACTTGATTGTCGCAACTTGTATATGGCAAGCAGTGTGCCAATTTTAAAAATAGCAATAATATATTGATTTATATTGTTTTTAGCGTTTGTTTGTGGCTGTTTTATTAGGTAGGATGTGCTACAAAGTAAAAAAGGCATTGTATGCTTGATTACAAAAGCTCCTTTTTTAGGTATGCCTATGGTTTTTGTCGGATTTAGAATCGTCTAAAGATGCTGTGCGACAGTTGTCGCACAAGTAAAGAAGGGGGATATCGACGGGATTATTGTAGTTCGGAGAGGCAGGTATTAAGGGTTGTGATATTCTCCTCTTGGATGCTACCGCCCTCATTTTTTCCTTTACATATCATGAATTTTAATGCGTTATTGTTGGGTAGAAACTGTTTTTGTAAGTGGTTTAACAATTGTTCTGCTTGTGTTTGACTTTCTACAATGGCAAAACCTGTGGGTCCCCAAGAGCTTTGTCCAACACCCGTGACTCCTTGTTGTTCTAAGTAATTGAGAATGCGTGCAACGGTTGGACTGGTAAATCGCCCGCCTTGTGCTTCAGCAAAGTGGTCTCCAACAACCCGTTGTAATTCGGCAATTGCTAATCCAAAGCGGTTTAATTCTGCTAAGGCTAATGCGGGCAAGGCTTGCATTAAGATTAAACGGCATAAATGCGCTGCGCGTTCGGGTGGAAAAGGGGGTAAATGACGAAAAGCAGAAACTTCTTGTTCACCATGCACGCCCTGCCGTTGTTCATCAAAAATCAATAAAATTCGCCAGTTAGTTGGAAACGGTAGGCGGGCAATGAGCGGAGGAGGGAGAATATCATGGTTTGAACGACCACCATCTAAAATAACGCCGCCTTGTTCAAAAGCTGCAACACCAATCCCTGAGCGCGCGCCACGTTCTAATAAACTGGCGATTTCTCGCACATTGAGCGGTAATTCAAAATAACGCGCAATACCAACACCAACCGCAAGGGATAATTGTGTTCCTGAACCTAAGCCTACGTGTTCGGGAATCGCCTGTTGTAGGTGTATTTTTAAGCTTGTTGGTAGGTTTAGGTGTTTACAAAAATGTTGGGTGTATGTCGCAACCCGTTGACTACCATAACCACTAACGCTTAATTCTGGCGCGTGACTTAACGTAATTTGTGTGTAAGGTTTATCTAGGGTTAAGCCTAGACTGCCAAAACGCCTGCCTAATCCTCCGTGTAAGTCTAAAAAACCTAAGTGTAAACGGGCAGGTGCTTTTATTTGAATGCAAGAGTGTAACTGCGTTGACATCATTGTTTTAAATCGCGTTTGGTGGTGTATAAGATTATTGTTGTATGTGTGATGCGTGTTGTTCGACAAGAAACAATATCATAATGCAAGAATAGGAAGCCTTGTCGAGAAAATCTAGCCAATGTTAAGGCAGAATCAGATTGCAGGCGGCAGAAAACGACAAAGCAAGAACAACTTATCTGTTCTTGCTTTGTTATGTTGTTACAAAGGCAGGTTATTTACTGATTGTTGTTATCTCAATTTTACCAATATTTTCAGAAAGTTGACGCGTTCTTGTGTTTTCACTTTCCCATGTAATAGCACGTAAGGTTGAACGTGCATTAGCAGGTAATGTTATCTGTTGTTGTTGAGCAATGGCTTGTCCTTCAGCATTGACTTTTTTCATTTTCAAGCTGTAAGCACTGCTGTCTAAACGTGCGACATTGTCACCATCTTTGGAAACACTCATGACTAATAAGCTGTTATCTTCGTTAAACAGCAGTGCAAATTCTTGTCCTTGTGCTAACTGGATATTGCTAATTTCATACTCATAACTGGCTTGTGTATTATCATCGTTGATGGTTAAAAAGACGGTGGGTAAGTTAGTGAGTTGGGTATTGCTACCAATATAAACAAAACGTCCTGATGGATGTACGCCAACATACAAATGTTCGCTAGCTGACAATTGAATATTTTCAAAACCCGCAAAACCTTCTTTTCCCTTAATACTAAATCCAAAAGGTGCTTGGGTTGCAAGGGCTGAGGTTTCTAATAAGCCTATTTCAACACTTAAAGATTGGTCTTGAATTACTTGTAAATATTGGTCTAACGCATCACTACTATTACTGGGTGGTGTAAATGCCATTAATGGAACTAAATAGGCAGGGGGCGTACCGTCATCTAAACTCAACCGAAATTCAGCACCTGCAATTTCATTAATAAAAACCCCTGTTGTAAAATCAAAACCAATCCGTTGTTCTGCTGCATTTGTTACCAGCATTCGCGCTTGTTTAGAATGTAACCGTAACTCTGCAACATCTAGCTGATAAATACCGGGATTATCGTGAGCAGATAGTGGAATAGCCCCTAACGTTTTAGTAACGGCATCTCCAAAATAGCTTGAAGCAGGTTCACTTGGATTAATGGTTGCTCCCTCATAAACCCATGTATTCATATCTCGATTAATCTTTACAATTCGTGAACTATCATCAGGATAATTGTTATCATAGACATAAATCCACACTTCACCATTGCCCTTATCCTGTACGGCATACGGTGTAATCGCGTGTCCACCTTCTTTCTGATTGTTGTAGATAGTGAGAATCGCAATAGGGTCGCCATTTTTCATGCCTGTTATGACTGCATCTAACACTTCATTAGGCGTTTTTGTTGCATTAATTAAGGCTTGAATATTGGTTAAACTCTGCATGACAAAATAACGAGCAATATCCTTACGAATACTGTTTTTCAACAATCGAATGGGTTGTGTTATATTCTCCTGATATTGTTCAGGCTTTATCTTTTTTGTAAATAAAGCAGTGCTTGCTAGTGCCATTCCATAACAATGCCCACCTGTCATACCTTCCAACCACTCCTGTTTTTGTCGTTGTGCCGTTGCTTTTAAAACACATGCACCATCAGCGGTTAAATGACAGGCTTGTGCGCGTCCCAAAAAATCAACAATGTCTTGGTCGTTTAAATCGGTTGCTTGCACATCGCCATAGTTTTCAAAACCAAAGCCATCAGGATTCGGTAAAAATCCCAGTTGTGCGATAAAATCCCCCGTTAAGGCGGTCGGTGTTTGGCTATTGACACGAATATTAATAGCTGGCGATGTTCCTACATAAGCATCCCAACGGTAACCCACATAAACCGTTACTCCCCCCTTTAACAAAGCCCCTTCATAGATAGGCACTTCTACGGGGGATAGAAAGGATTCTACAGACATAAAAGGTTTAATCTGTGTAATTCCTTGCCATGCTTCCAGTTTGATTGCACCCGTATCATTGTCATGGCTGATGACGAATGTAGCACCATTATATTCAGCTAAAACAAAAATATCCGCAGGGTTTTGCGCTATTTTAGAACTCACCGTTAAAATGGTTTTTAATGTTATCGCTTGTCCTTCAATCACATTTAATTCTGACTGAAATGGCAAACCATCCACACTCCCACCGCCACTAAACGATAGAAAATCGGGAAGAATATTAAAATTCACCAAGTTAATCAAAGGTGATTTACCCAACAAAGGCATTTCTATTGCGTTTGCAATCGGCACTAAACCCAATATCAGTAAGCCACTTAATATTATCTTTCTATACATATAATGATATTCCTTAAAAATACTATTTTTGATAAATAAATATAATTAACTAATTATAATATATACTATTAATTATCATTAACTACTAAAATAAGGGGTTCATTAGATGATATTTCAAACAATAGAACAATAGGGATAATTTTGTATAAAGACTACAATTTGTCTCATTGTAGAATACCCCACTAATTAAATTGAGTCGGATTCATCATGGTACAAAAATATGCTTACCGAGCAATGGATGGACGCGGGCGCGTAATGGAAGGAAGCATTGATGCGAACAATATCAATGAACTAGAGCATCGGCTAGAGAAAATGGGTTTAGATTTAATTCATTACCGTATAAAACAAACCTATAATCGCCATGCTCGCCGCAAAATTACTCGCCAAGACCTGATTACTTTTTGTTTTTATATGGAGCATTTAAGTCGTGCGGGTGTTCCTTTATTAGACGGACTCACTGATTTACGTGACAGTTTACCCCAGTCTTATATGCGCGAGGTATTGAGCGGATTGATAGAGGATATTCAAGGCGGAAAAACCCTTTCTGAAGCAATGCGAAGCTATCCAAGCATCTTTGACATGGTTTTTATCAACTTGATTTTTGCAGGCGAAGAAAGTGGTCAATTAGTTAGCGTTTTTCAACATTTAACCAATACCTTAAAATGGCATGATGAACTCATTGCAAAAACTAAAAAACTACTCATGTACCCCAGTTTTGTTGCTGTTGTTGTTATTGGCGTTTTTTTCTTTTTAATGACTTATCTTGTTCCACAACTAATTGCCTTTATTCAAAATATGTCCATGGGGTATCAACTACCATGGCATACACGCTTATTAATCGTGGTTTCTGACTTTTTAGTCAACTATTGGTATATTGTATTATTAACACCTATATTACTATTTTTTCTGCTTAAGTTTGCGATGCGTAGAAGCCAACGGCTTTGTTTTAAAATTGATTTATTGAAGCTGAGGGTTTGGCTGATAGGGCCTATTTTAGAAAAAATTATTTTGGCACGCTTCGCCAATTTCTTCGCACTGCTTTATGGTGCAGGGATTACCGTTTTAGATGGACTCAAAATTAGCAAAGCCTTAGCAGGAAACCTAGTTATAGAATCCGCCATTCAACAGGTGTATGACCATATTGCTGATGGGGTGAGCATTAGTGAAAGTTTTGAACGGGTAAGTTTATTTCCACCCTTAGTTTTGCGGATGGTAAAAGTTGGCGAAAGTACAGGCGAATTAGATGCCGCACTGGAAAACATCAGTTATTTTTATAATCGTGAAGTCGGTGAATCAATTGAAAAAATTCAAACGATGATAGAGCCTGTCATGACAATTATTTTAGGCACTTTATTAGGGTGGGTCATGCTGTCAGTATTAGGGCCTATTTACGACATGATTACACAATTCAAGTTTTAAATCCGCATGAAACGTATTCTATATCTATCTGATTATGAGTTGATTGCTTATCAAATAAAAACGCAATCACTCGATGAAGTGGGACGCTTTAATCTCACCAATCCCATCACACAACAAGCGGTGCAACATGCGTTTATCGACTATTTAATCGCAGACCCCAAAACACCTATTTATCTTCTGATAGACAGTACTCAAGAAGAATACAAACCAGAAACATTGCCCCATGTCTTTGGTAGTGACCGTAAAGCCCTCTTACAACGACGACGGGAACGTTTTTTTGAAAAACTGACTTATACCTATACCGTTATTCAAGGACGAGAAAAAAGCGGACGTAATGATGACCAAGTATTGTTTACAGCTATAAATAATAATGATTTTTTAAATCCTTGGTTAGACCTTATTCAAACACATAAAATGCCTCTCGCAGGTATTTACTCCCTCCCATTACTCAGTCAGTCGCTCCTGCGCTATATTTCGGATGACTCTTATGTGTTGCTCGCAGGATACGTCCCGCAACTCAGTAACCAGATTCCACAAGGATTACGCCAAAGTTTTTTTTATAAAAAATCGTTAAAATTTAGCCGTCTAATTCCATTACAAACCACAAATCCTGAAGAATATGCCCGTGCGCTAGTCGAACAAATGACACGCACTCACAAATACCTACAAAGTGCTAAATTACTCCCCTTTGATACCTCCTTATTAGTCCTGCTTCTTTGTCCACAAGGTCTATTAGAAACCGTAGAAGCCTATCTTGCTCGTGAGGATTTATCCGAGCTTGATATTTATCTAACGGATATTAATGACTTTGCAGAAAGAACGGGTTTAATAACCACCATAAAGCCGCTTTACTTGCACCATCTGGTTATTTACCAACTGAGCCAGAAAGTCCCTAAGAATCATTACGCACAAAAAAATGAAACACGTTATTATTTCTACCGTACCCTCTTACGCGCTGTTTATCTTGCAACCGTGCTACTTTGCGTCAGTGCAGTAGGAATGAGCATGTACTACCTACTTAATAGCATAGATATCCAAGCAGAAATATCTAAAACAACGGGGCAAATGGTTAAGTATCAACAAGAAATTAGGCAAATGCGTGCCAGTAAAGCACAATTACCTTTAGATGTTCTCCAAATTCAAAATGTTGTTCAAATTGGTCATTATTTACAAGCACAACATATTGATTCTATGCGCCCAATTCTCGTGCATATTAGTCAAATCTGGAGCCGTCACCCCGAATTAAACCTAGACAAACTAGAATGGCGTTTAGGCTTACGTGCAGACAATCTTTTTCTACAATCGTTAACTGATTACGATACGATAAACCCAACAATATTATTAGAGGACAAAAATGCACAAGATACGTTGATTGAAGGCGTTCGCTTACATGGTATTATCCGTATCAATAATCAACGGGAACTCGCAATTAACTTATTAAATATAAACAAGTTATTAAATGATTTTATTGATAAAAGTGAAGCCATGGGCTGGGAAGTGAGCTTGATTGACAAACCAAATACAGACAATCTCGGACGTGATGCCAATTTCACCATACAAATTAATCTAAAACATCCTTATTTAACAAAGACACAACCAACACATTAATCAATGAATCGTGACCTTTTTTAATTCTGCAAATCCTATAAATTTTAATGCGAAAACATAAAATAAGCATGAACAAACCACGGCTAGACATCTCATGGATAACACCGCTGTAAACGGTGGTATCCCGTATTTATCCCTTTTGTAAATCCCTTAATGTTCCTGATTAACCGCGCTAACAGGATGGGCTGGATGAGAAATTCTCTCCATTATCGCAAATAAAACCCCAGAAACGACAAAAGTGAGATGAACAATCACCAACCACATTAAGTTCTCTTTGTTGTAATGCTCAATCGCAAAAAAGGCTTTCAACAAATCAATAGAAGAAATTGCCACGATAGAACCAATCACCTTGATTTTTAAAGAACCATAATCAATATTGCCCATCCACTCAGGACGGTCTGTATGTTCTTTTGCCTCCTCAATTTTAGAAACAAAGTTCTCATAACCACTAAAAATAATAAGAATTAAAAGGTTGCTAACCAGCACTAAATCAACTAATCCCAAAATGGGCAACACCAATGCTGTCCCTTCCATAGACCAGATACTAAACAACATATCCGCGAATTTAAAAAAGAATTTAACCAATAACACTAATAGAGTAGCAACCAAACCCAAATAAAATGGCGCAAGTAACCAACGGCTAGCAAAAATTATGCGTTCAATTTTTTTTTCAATCATAATGTGCATTATTAAGTGATATGTGAGGAACAAAACAAGGGCTTTTCATCTAAAAGCCACTAAGTTAAAGAGACTGAATATAAAGACAAGTCTTTTCATTTTTATGTATTTCAACCTAAAAATGAGAACTATGATAATGTGTACAGATTAATAAATAAAAAGCGTTACTCCGCGAAAATCTGTTTTTGATTACTGAATCAAGAGAATATTATGACCGCTAATATACTGTTTTTACTGGCAACAATTGTTACTATACTCATGATAGACGGGATGTTGTTTGTTTTTCTCTCCAGCAAAATTGCTGACCTGCAAATGTTACAAAAAGAAGGTAAACGGGTTAATGGACGTGTAACTGTAAAAAACAGTAAAGCCTCTCTCCATCAAATCGCTTACGAGTTTGAAGAAAATCATCAGACTTATCAAAACGTCGTTTATTTATCCTCCACGCTATTTAACCAAATAAAAAGCACTGATACCGTTGTTATTGCCTATCAGGGCGAACAACCGAGTGAAAACTATCTACTGCTGGCTATAGAGAATAAAATAGAACAATATCATCATATTATGCGAATGATTGGGATTAGCCTGATTATTATCATTGTTGCGCTGGCAATTTATTGGTGGACACCTAAATTTTAGGCATATACGCTGCGGGAGACATATCAATGCGCGTTTGTTCATAAATGAAACGCTCTAAATCCGTTTGCCAACCGCCTGCCTCATTGCTGTAGTGACTGATACCCGCCTGCCGATTTTTTTCTTTCAATTTTAATGAATTTGCAGTTACCCTGTCGCGCAAATACGTTTCCTGATAAAACGGCGGCTTATCTTCACTATCCGTTAACCAAATATGACATTTTCCGCCATGACTCCATTCTGCAACGATAACCCCCCGAATTCGAAACAATAATACAGCCTGATTGCCTCTTACCCCCGCCCCTTCCAATGTCCCATAAGCATTTTGTAAGCTTTGCGCCAATTCTGGACGTTTTGCTAAAAATTTTTGAATGGTTTTCCCAACAGCTAACCATGCTTCATCAATATATTGACGCTCATAATATGCCCACCAAAATGCCCGTCGGTATCGCCACTGCGCATCCAATGCACACTGGTCTAAAATACTAAAAAAGGTTTCTAAGGTTGACCCTACCATCCACCGATAAAACACTTGTAATGCCTCTGTCTGCACACCCTGCCATAAAGCGGGTGAAACGCGAGGGTCTTGTAAATATTGTAATAAGAATATCTGAATCCGTTGCCTAATTAATGGGTTTGGTTCGTTTAACTGCCAAGGTAATAATAAAGCCTGTGCCAATTCACGCCGACAGCTCGCATAACGTAAACGCCCCCCATCATCACTCCATGCCAACAAACAAATTAACTCTTTTTCTGAACCGTCCAATAAATACGTTTCCAACATTTCCAATGCTTCGCGATAAGCCGCTCGTGCATAACCACTGCTTAACAATTCTCCTGTTAATCCCGCTGCTCCCAACGTTTGCACGGTATCCGCCCGTAAACAGGCTTGAGCCAGCTTATTCACTCCATTTCCTTGCGGGATAAATAATTGATATAACTGATTATACTGTTGCCAACGGGCTAACATAGAATCAGGCTTTGCTTTTAACACCTGTGCAAGAATAAACTGGGCAATGGCGGTTAAATTAGGAGGATTTTGGTCAAACTCACGTAGATAAACACGAATTAAACGTTTTACAGCCGCAGGATTACCACGTACTTGTCGCCAAAATTGCTTTAAAAAAAGCTCATTTTCTGCCAAGGTGCTGCCCTGTTTGCCATACCACAACACCCATGCCGCCCGTCGCCAATCACGCGGACTTATGTCCTGCCACTGTTTAGAAAGAATAACCTGCTGAAATTTTTCATATAATAATAACAACTCATTCGCTTTAGGGGTTTTACCTTCCATTGTAAAATCGGGTAAGGCTTTAACGGTTGCAACAAGACGAAAATCATCTAGTACACGTAAAGAATGTGTATTCAGTTTTTTAAAAGTATCCTGACACTCTTGTAAAGCACGGCGTAATTTCATCTCTCAACTCCAACACAAAGTATAATAAAGCACTAACCTTGATATTCCCCTCACACCACGCCCATAACAGTTATATATTATCTCCCTCACAAATTCACGAATATGAAAACTGCCATTATTATCAATCGTTATTCGGGTAGCATGTTGGGTAAATCTCCCATAGATCAAGCTAAAAAACTGCATCAATATGCACATGCTGCAGGACTAACTGCGCGAATTTTTGTGATTAAACCTAAATGGTTAAAAACGGTATTAACGCGATTAATTCATGCAGAATTTGAACGTATTATCGTAGGCGGTGGTGATGGCACATTAAATACAGCCGCTAATTTATTAGCAGGCACTCATATTATTTTTGGTGTATTACCAATGGGGACATTTAACCAATTTGCACGAGAATTAGGCATTCCCACAGATATTGAACAAGCCCTACACACACTCGCACAAGCAACAACGCAACTGATTGATGTTGGAGAAGTAAATGGACAATTATTTTTAAATAAATCTTCTATTGGTATTCATCCACATGCGATAGAAATACGGGAACAATATCGCCGTCGTTGGGGATGGAGTAAAGCCGTTGCTGTCAGTTTTGCACTCCTAAAAACAGTGTGGCGACCCCCTAAACTACGCTTAACTTTAACAATTGATAATCAACAACAAACAATTATTACGCCCTTTTTATTAGTTGGAAATAACCGTTATGAAACCGAGTTTTTTGCATTTCCCAAACGGGTTGCGCTCAATGATGGTTTACTCAATATTTTATACACCAATAACATCAGTCGCTTTTCCCTTTTTACGATGGCAATCCGCGCACTATTTGGCAAACCATTAAAACAAGTCCCTGAACTGATTAATATTGCACTACCGACATTACACGTAGAAAGCAAACGCAACGCTTTAAAAATAGCCATTGACGGTGAAGTCAGCAAAATAAAACCACCCCTAGAATTTAAAACTCACCACCAACAACTGTGTGTGTTAGTTCCAACACAACAACATAAGGAGGCATGATGGATGAGTTACGTGATATACACGGACTAAGCGACATTTCATGGCTACCATTGGCAGATGGCTGGTTAGTTCTGTTAGGGCTTAGTAGTTTACTCATGTTTTTTCTGATGTATCATTTTTTTCTCTATTATCAACGGCGCAGTCGTTGGCAATGGTCAGCCTACCAAGAATGGCAAGCCTTAGACCCCGCAACGGCAACCGACACCATTCAATTACAACAACGTTTGCAAGCCTTAGCAACCTTACTAAAACGCATTGCTATTCAACGTTATGGACGAGAAAAATGTGCGGGCTTGAATGGTAAAGCATGGCTTGAATGGCTCAATACATACGACCCGCAAGGCTTTAATTGGCAAATCCAAGGGCAAGGCTTACAAACCTATCTCTACAGCCCACCACAACAAATTGATTTAACAACCTATAAAGCAGAAGTAACTGTTATTTATCACGCAGTACGTGCTTGGATTGAGGTTTAACATGTTTGTTTTTCAATGGGTTTGGTTTATCGTTCTCTTACCTTTACCGCTATTATTACAACGCTTTTGGCGATATTCCCCAGAAAATACAACACAATATCCATACATAAAACTCATCACGCTAAAACGCGCCCAACAAGCCTTTAATCAATCAAATAAGCTATCTACGTCCACCAACCAACGCCTGCGAATGCGCTTATTATGGCTCTGTTGGCTGGGTTTAGTCCTTGCCTTAATGCAACCACAACTGATTGAAAAACATGTAACAATTCAACAAACGGGTTACGATTTACTATTGGCTGTCGACTTATCTGGCTCTATGGATAACGCCGATTTTTTTCTCCCAACAGGTGAACGTATCAATCGTTTACAAGCAGTAAAAACCGTTTTAAAACCCTTTATAGAAAAACGCACAGGCGACCGTATTGGTTTAATCCTCTTTGCGAATCAAGCCTATTTACAAGCACCGCTAACGCTAGATAACCTAGCCGTTGCGGATATGTTGGCCCGTGCAGAAATTGGTATGGCGGGGCGTGATACTGCCATTGGAGATGCCATAGGGCTTGCTGTAAAAAAACTACGTGAACGCCCCGCAGAATCACGGGTTTTAATTCTACTCACTGATGGTGATAACAATGCGGGAATATTAGAACCACAACAAGCGGCTACATTAGCCAAGCAATATGATATTCGCGTCTATACCGTTGGTGTTGGCAGTCAAGAAAATGCGACAAACAGCGGTTTTAATGCCAAGTCGTTGCAAGAGATTGCGAGCAGTACACAAGGAAAATACTATCCTGCCAGTGATTTACAAGCCTTAAGCAAAGTTTATACAGACATTGATACAACCCTGCACAAAACCACCGCTGAAAGCCGTCTCTATTTACAACGGACACTGTTATACCAATATCCCTTAGGATTAGCGATGTTAGCTTTATTCGGATTACAAGGATTACGCTTGCGCACTGAGTAAATGACATTACCATTTTTTCATCTCTGCTATAACGCAACATGCTATAATTATTAAATTAATTTAAATTATTTTCACAGGTCAAGAAAATGCAGAAACAAACAGGTTTTACCTTGCTAGAAATGTTAGTTGTACTGGTTATTATCGGTTTATTAGCAGGTTTAGTCGGTCCACGTTTAATGGGACAAGCCGAAACGGCAAAAATCAAAACGACAGATACACAGGTGAAAATGTTAAAGGGTTCATTAGATACCATGCGTTTAGACATTGGACGTTATCCAACGACTGAAGAAGGCTTAGCTTTACTCGCTGTCGCACCACAAGACCAAGTTATCAAAACGTTATGGAAAGGTCCTTACGTTGACGGGGCTGTTCCATTAGACCCTTGGAATCATGCGTATCAATATAGCAATGTAAAAAGTGCAAACGGCAATCCATTCACGCTCTATTCCTTTGGAGCGGATGGGCAAAAAGGTGGCACGGATGAGAACACAGATATTGGTTTTTTAGCGACAAACTAACTAAAAAGATAAACCACGGCGTTTTCTCTATTAATCCCCTGTAACGAGGGGATTTTTTAGTTAGAACTGTCGCAAGATGGAATAGCGCGGATGGGGGTTATTCATGTCGTTTCGAGTGGATAGCGTATTTTTTCTTAAACAAATAGTTAGCTATAAAAATGGTGTGTAATGCCCTTTGTGGACTAAGAAGCGGTTAAAACGGTTTTTTCCTGTGTTGTTGTCACCTTTACAACGCGCTTGTTTAAGCGTTGGTCTATCATATTTTTCAATACAACCAATAGTGCTAACCCAAAAAATGCACCCGGTGGCAGGATGGCGATTAAAAACCCTTTATAATTCTCAAAAATAGTTAAAGTCATGGTTTTTCCAAATTCGCCAAACATGATTTCAGCCTGCGCAAATAAAGTCCCATGCCCCAATAATTCCCGCAATCCGCCTAATAATACCAACGCAAAAGTAAAGCCTAACCCCATCATTAAACCATCTAACATGGCTTTATCCACAGAATGCCGTGAAGCAAATGCCTCAGCCCGTCCAATCACAAAGCAATTAGTAACAATCAAAGGGATAAAAATCCCCAACACTAAATATAAATCGTAGTAAAAGGCTTTAATCAACAATTCTACAGCCGTGACAAAAGCAGCAATAATTAACACAAAAATAGGAATACGTACTTCGTTCGGTACAATATGACGAATAAGGGAAACGGTTGCATTCGTTGCAATCAAAATTAACGTTGTTGCAATGCCTAATCCTAGCCCATTAATCAATGTACCTGTCGTTGCAAGTAACGGGCATAAACCCAACAGTTGCACAAGGCTTGTATTATTTTTCCACAAACCATCATAAATAATGTCACGGTATTCAGTGGTCATAAAAGTAATATCCGCTAAGTCAGTTGGGTTTGCCGTTTTTTATGCCTGCAATACAGATTTAAGAATTGGCAATGAACACTTTCTGCTGCCTGCCAGCATTCTGCTAGTTAAGCTGTTTGTTTCATTAACTGTTGATATTTTAATTGTAGCTCGTCTGTAGTTTCGACGTGGCTTGGATTAGTCATAATGCAATCAACAGGACAAACATCAACACATTGTGGTGTTTCATAGTGTCCAACACATTCCGTACAGAGTGTTGGGTTTATCACATAAATTTCGTCCCCTTGATTAATCGCGCCATTCGGACATTCAGGCTCGCATACATCACAGTTGATACATTCGTCAGTAATTAAAAGTGCCATAAAGTTAATTCCATACTAAAAAACTAAGGTATTTTCAATATTAGCGCATTTTCTTAGAAATCGCATCTAATACTTTTGGGTGAACAAAATCATTAATAGAACCGCCCAAGCGCGCAATCTCTTTAATTAAACTAGAAGAAATGTAAGTGTATTGCGTTGCTGGGGTTAAAAAAATGGTTTCTATATCAGGTATGAGTGTGCGATTCATGCCGGCTAGTTGAAATTCATATTCAAAATCAGAAACCGCACGCAATCCACGTACAATCACACGCGCCCCTGCTTCTGTTGCAAACTTTGCCAATAAATTACCAAATCCGCAGACTTCAATATTTTTTACATCGGCTAATGTCGTTTGTGCTAATTCAACCCGTTCTTCTAAGGAGAATAAGGGGGTTTTAGCAGGGTTAGCCGCAACGGCGATAATAACATGATCAAATAACTTCGCCGCTCGTCGTGCTATATCACTGTGTCCTAAGGTGATAGGGTCAAACGTTCCAGGATAGATTGCCTTAATTTTCATTAGGGAGTCCACTCAGTAAGGGGTAGGGGCGTTTATCATGTCAGGTGATTGTGTCTAGTTGAAGAAAACACAGGTAAGCACGATTGATGAGCCGTGTTGTAATTTAAATGGTGTCTAGTACTGGGTATTCAAAACAATCGATCTTTATTTGTTTGGTACGACCTCATTGTAATCAACATGCCGTTATTAGAATCGGGTTCATTGTAGAGGGCGCGAATTGTCTATAGCAAGTATTATTTATGAGGGGAGTGACGCACGGGGAGTGGTGCGTCGACATTTGTATCTTGCGGATAAATCAGGCGTAGGCGAGTCCTTCTTCATGCTTAATTTGGACTAATTGTCCTTGTGATAAGGACATCAGTAAAATAGCAATAATTTCGTGCATGATGACGGTGTGGTTATTGCCCGTTTTGTATAAGGCTTGTCGTAGTTGGTCGCGGACTTCGTTTTTACCCGTCACTTCAATAATGATGTCTATTGCCTCACCCATATTGGCAACCTCTATTAAATCATTCGTTGTTTTAATCCCTTTTTCGCGGGCGAAGCGCATTCCTGCAGCGTTATCATTAACATCTGCAACGGCAAGTATATTGATAAAATCGCTGGCAGACAGTTGTGTGAGTAGGGGAGTTCCTGTTTCGCCCGCGCCGATGATGGCAATACTAATTTGTGCTTTTTGCATGTTCATTTTCATTCCATCCATAATTGAGCAGTTTTTAATATTCTTCTTCTGTTTTTTGCACTAACTATATTAAGTTTTATGAATTAAAAGTGCTAGTGAAATGACACGTAATAAAGTCAAAACCTGAAGAGTCTGCAACAAATAATACTTTTTTTCTTTAACATAGTTTAATTTGTCGTTTTTCTCTAATTTCCTCATTTTGTAATATTTCTTACAAAACCACTTCCCCCCCTGCATGAATACCACAAATACGACATTTTTGCAGTGCAGTATTGCTGGTTATAGCGTTAATTTTATTTGCATTTTTTCATAAAAAAACCGTGTGGCATATTTGGTGCAACGTTATCAAAATAAGGTGGGTTTTTCTATTGGGGTAATTAAAATATCATGAGTGAATATTTACTAATTTTGATTGGTACAGTGTTAATTAACAATGTTCTTTTAAGTAAGTTTTTAGGACTTTGTCCCTTTATGGGTGTATCAAACAAAATTGATACGGCTGTCAGTATGGGCGTTGCGACTACATTTGTACTCACATTGGCAACCATTGCCAGTTGGCTGATGGAACATTTCATTCTTATCCCGCTTAATATCAGTTTCTTACGTATTATTTTCTTTATTTTGGTCATTGCAGCGGTTGTGCAGTTTACGGAAATGGTCATTCATAAAACCAGTCCTACTTTGTATCAGGTTTTAGGAATTTATCTGCCACTGATTACTACAAACTGTGCGGTGTTAGGCGTGGCATTGTTGGTTATTCAGGAAAAACTGGGGTTTTTACCCAGTGTTGTTTATGGCTTTGGCTCTGCGGCGGGATTTACGCTGGTGATGATTATTTTCGCAGGGATTCGGGAACGGATTGCGATTGCTAATGTCCCTGCTGCATTTGCAGGTTCACCCATCGCCTTTATTACGGCTGGTTTATTAGCAATGGCGTTTATGGGTTTTGGTGGTTTGTCTTTCAAGTAACTTTCATAAGGAGAACATGCAATGGTTGCTGCTGTTTTTTGCCTCACAATTTTAGGTTTTATATTGGGTGTTGGGTTGGGATATGCCGCTAGAGTTTTTAAAGTGGAAACCAATCCAATTGTTGAGGAAATTTTGGCTATTTTGCCAAACTCTAATTGTGGACAATGTGGTTTTCCTGGGTGTGCTGGGGCGGCGGACGCATTAGCAGCAGGACAAGCACCGATTACTTGTTGTCCTCCCGGTGGACGGGCATTAGCTGAAGAATTAGCTGTTAAGTTGAATGTTTCTTTTGATGCCTCGGCGGTAGAAGATAAAGTGCCTATGTTGGCATCTATTGATGAAACCAATTGCATTGGTTGCGCACGTTGCATTAAACATTGTCCAACAGATGCGATTGTTGGCGCGACAAAACAAATTCATGCGGTTATTAAAGATGCTTGTACGGGTTGTTCTGCTTGTGTGGACCATTGCCCAACAGAGTGTTTACAGATGAAGCCGATTGATATCACGTTAAAAACGTGGCGTTGGAATAAGCCTGTTGAATTGCCTGTTGCGGTTGCGGCTTAAGAATTATTAATGACACGTAGGGAATGTGTGTTGTTTCCATTCCCTATACGTTTTTTCCTTTAACCTAAGTTGATGGTAACAGATGGGTTACATGCTTAGCGTTTGTGAGAAAAGCAATGAAGTTGTTTAAGTTTCATGGTGGCGTTCATCCTGAAGAACATAAGCGAGTCACCAGTGTAAAACCCATTCGGGTGATGCCCATTCCCTCACATTTATATGTGCCGTTACAACAACACATAGGCGCACCTGCTGAGCCGTCAGTGAAAGTGGGCGATGTGGTTTTAAAAGGTCAGTTGTTGGCACATAGTCAGGGTGCGATTTCTGCGCCCATTCACGCGCCAACATCAGGAACTATTGTAGAGATTGGCGAATATCCCGCACCACATCCTTCTGGATTGCCTGTTAGAACCATTGTGTTAGCCGCTGATGGTGAAGATAAATGGTTAGAGAGTCCCATCAATGATGCAGACCCTTTGCAAGCAAGTAGTGCCGAAATCGCATTGCGTGTTGGAGCGGCGGGCATTGTGGGGATGGGGGGAGCAACCTTTCCTTCAGCGGTTAAGTTGCGTTTAGGGTCTAAACATAAAATTCATACGTTGGTTTTGAATGGGGGGGAATGCGAACCCTATTTAACGTGTGATGACCGACTCATGCAAGAACATGCTGATGGCATTGTGGATGGCGCACGGATTATTTTACATACCATTGGTGCTGAAAAAGCCTTGTTAGTGGTTGAGGATAATAAACCAGCCGCTATTGTCGCTTTGCAAAAAGCCTGTGGATTTATGGGGAATATGCAAGTTGTACAAGTCCCTGCGCAATATCCAATGGGGTCTGAAAAGCACATGATTAAAGCGGTCACGGGTTTGGAAGTGCCTGCAGGTGGATTGGGTGCTGATATTGGTGTGTTAGTGCATAACATGGGAACTGCTTATGCCGTTCATCAGGCCATTCGCCATAATCGTCCGTTGATTTCCCGCGTGATTACGGTTGGTGGGGGGGCGGTTAAAGAACCTCAAAATGTTGAAGTGCCAATTGGCGCATTGCTTTCAGATGTGATTGCGTTTTGTGGTGGATTAGTAGAAGCCCCCGCCCGTATTTTAATGGGTGGACCGATGATGGGGCAGATGATGCCCTCTTTAAATATTCCAGTTGTTAAAGGTTCTAGCGGCATTATTGCACTGACGGCTGAAGAAGTCGCCGCTAATACGACAATGCCCTGTATTCGCTGTGGTAGTTGTGTTAGTGCCTGTCCTTGCGGTTTGTTGCCACTCCAAATGGCTGCCCATGCGAAAGCAGGGAATTTAGAACAAGTGGTTGATTTTGGCTTGGTTGATTGTGTGAGCTGTGGTTGTTGTTCTTATGTTTGTCCTTCACATATTCCGCTAGTGCAGTATTTTAATTATGCAAAAGGCGAAATTGCTGCACGACAACAAGCGAAACATAAAGCCCAAGAAAACCGTCGATTAGTGGAACAGCGCAATCAGCGTTTAGAACGTGAAGTACAGGCAAAAGCAGAGGCTGCTGCTAAACGTAAGGCGGCTAAAGCGGCAAAGTCTATTAACGCTGAGTTGTCTTTAGATTAAGTATGCTTACTGGAGTAGAGTTATGAATCCTGAGATTATTGTGAGTGGTCCTCACACCCACGCGCCTACCACAGTAGCAATTGTGATGCGTCAAGTTATTTACGCACTCATTCCAGCGACGGTATTTGGCATTATTTTGTTTGGCTGGTCTGCCCTTTTATTATTGCTAGTTTCACTAGCAGCAGCATTAGCGACTGAAGCAGCCTGTTTGTACTTGATGGGCAAGCCTATCAAACCATTTTTAAATGATGGTTCTGCTGTGCTGACAGGTTGGCTTATTGCCTTGACTTTACCGCCTTGGGCCCCTTGGTGGATTGCTGTTGTTGGGGTGGTATTTGCGTTAGGTATCGGCAAGCATTTGTTTGGTGGTTTGGGACAAAATATTTTTAATCCTGCGATGTTAGCACGGGTTATGCTGTTGATAGCCTTTCCTGTAGAAATGACAACATGGATTCATCCAACCCCCTTATTTTCTGAGAACGCGCCCGGACTTTTAAGCAGTTTAGGCATTACTTTTGGCGGTAGTATTCCTAATATCGATGGTTTTAGCGGTGCAACACCTTTAGGACATGTTAAAACAGAATTGACGTTACATCAAACAGTTCCCCATGTTTTACAAGACTATAACCCGTTATATTCTTTTCTGGGTTGGACGAGTGGCAGTTTAGGAGAAACCTCCGCGCTGTTAATTTTATTGGGTGGTTTATACCTCATTTATAAACGAGTCATTACTTGGCATATTCCTGTTTCAATGCTCCTAACTTCATTGGTGTTGGCAACCTTATTTAGCTTTATAAATCCCGATAGATATACCGATGGTCTGTATCATGTTCTAAATGGTGGCGCAATGTTAGCCGCTTTCTTTATTGCAACGGATTATGTCACTTCGCCTTCCAGTAAAATGGGACAAATTCTCTTTGGGGTCGGTATTGGTGTGATTGAATATACCATTCGGACGTGGGGCGGTTTCCCTGAAGGAGTGGGTTTTGCTGTGCTATTGATGAATGCCCTCGCGCCTTTAATAGACCATTATGTTCGCCCCCGTATTTATGGTCGAACCTATCGCGGCAAACCCATTGACGTTAGCTCACGTTCTTAACGAGGGAAATCATGACAAAAGGTATTAAAAACCCCAGCTATCGTAATCGTATCGGCTACCACAGTGGTTTATTGGGTAGTGTTGGTTTGTTAGCCAGTGCTATTTTGGTGGTTGCTAACGTTGAAACCCACGAACCCATTGCAAAGGCAAAAGCCGCAGAGAAACAAGCGTCTATTGAGCAAGTTCTCCCCGCATCTATTCATGACAATGATTTTTTAAAAGATGCCGTTGAAATACCACTGGCTGATGGTTCTACACGTCAAATCTATGTTGCTAAAAAAGAAGGTGTGTTAACAGGTATTGCTTTTGAAACCGCAGGCAATGGCTATGCAGGTGCAATTAATATCATCATAGGCATAGATAAAGACGGCAATGTCTTAGGTGTGCGGACGTTAGCCCATAAAGAAACCCCCGGATTGGGTGACAAGATTGAAGCGAGTAAATCTGATTGGATTAATAGCTTTACAGGTAAATCGTTGAGTAGCCCTGATGAAAAGGGTTGGAAAGTCAAGAAAGATGGTGGCATTTTTGACCAATTCACAGGCGCGACCATTACCCCACGCGGTGTGGTTCATGCTGTGAAAGACTGTTTAGATTTTTATGCATTGAAGAAAGCCGACATTTTAGCGGCCGTTAATAAACCCGTTGCTGAGGGGACAGTACCCACAGGAGAAAGCAGTCATGGCAACTAACTACGGTAAAATTATGCGTGATGGTATTTGGGATAATAATCCTGTACTTGCGCAACAATTAGCCCTTTGTCCAACCCTTGCGGTTACAACAACGGCAACCAATGGATTGGGCATGGGCTTATCCACCTTATTAGTACTGATTCTAACCAATCTGGTGATTGCGTTAGTCCGTGATATTGTAACGCCTGAAGTACGCATTCCTGTTTTTATCGTACTCATTGCGGCTGTTGTTACGGTCATTGACATGGCGATTAATGCGTTTTTACATGACCTCTACAAAGTTTTGGGCTTGTTTATCCCTTTAATTGTAACCAACTGCGTGATTTTGGGACGAGCAGAATCATTCGCCTCCCGCAATACCATTTCGGCATCAATCGTTGACGGATTTGCAATGGGGTTAGGATTTACCATGATGTTGACTGTCATGGGGGCGATTCGTGAAGTAATTGGAAGCGGCACATTATTTTCCCAAGCCTCTTTGCTGTTAGGACAAAGTTTTTCCTTCTTAGAAATGACAATTATTCCTGATTACAAAGGTTATTTGCTCATGATATTGCCCCCCGGTGGTTTTTTAGTAATGGGGTTTTTAATCGCAGCAAAACGGGTTTGGGAAACACGTGCCAAAACGACCGTTGCACCAATCTTAGACTCCGTGGAAACATCCGCAACTTAATTTTATACAACAGGTGAACACTGTATGAATGTAGGAATTGCTTATGCAGATGCAAATCAACAAGTTTGGTTGCGCCTTGAAGTGCCTGATGGAAGTTCTGTTGAAGAAGCCATTAATTTATCGGGTATTCTAAAACGCTTTCCACACATCGATTTAGAAAAACAAAAAGTGGGTGTGTATGGAAAGATTGTTGGTTTAGACATGACGCTACAAGAAAGCGATCGTGTAGAAATTTATCGCCCTATCATTGCCGACCCTAAAACGGTTAAAAGACGAGATCGGGATGACGATGATGATGACGATGATTAATTAACTATTGGGCATTACAGAAGCTCTGTAATGCCCTGTTTTTTTGGCTAAAAAGATAGTTATTTTTTCTTGTTGTTGACAAGGTGTCCATTAAAACATCCCATTTGAATGATTTACAGTGTTAATCATTGCATTACAAATTTACATAAAAATCTAATAAGATAGATATGTTTCTGCAAGAAACAAATCACCCTGTTTAGGGATGGTGTTAATAATGAGTGAACCACAAGAAAAAATGACTAAGCAATTACTTTCTACCCGATTAAATACATTAACGGATGCAATAGAGGCCTTTTTAGCGAATCCGCCTGAAGGTGTTCCATTAGAAATCCTAGACCTGTTTAAAAGTGCCGTGACTAATAATGACACTGCATTACCACCGCGTCTGTTTTTTGAAGCCGTTGAACAAGCACAAGTGGCTATTTCAATTACTGACTTGGAAGCAAAAATTCTATATGCAAATCCAGCATTTGAACAAGTAACTGGTTATCAAATGGATCATATTATTGGCAAAAAGGAATCAGCCCTTTCTGACCATAAAACCCCTTCTCTTGTTTACAAAACGCTCTGGGGAAGATTGCAACAACATAAACCATGGACAGGTATGTTGGTCAATCGCCGAGAAAATGGCGAGCGTTATCTTGCGGAAGTCATTATAGCCCCTGTGCTGAATAAGCAGGGAGCAACGGCTTATTATCTGGGTATGCATCGCGATATGACCGATGTTTATCACCTTGAACAAAAGGTAAAAAGCCAGAAGGCCTTGATTGAATCCGTTGTCGATTCCGCGCCTGTCGTGATTGCCTTATTAAATGACCATGAAAAAGTGGTGTTGGATAATCATGAGTATAAAAAATTAGTCGGCGATTTACGCGGATTAGAACCTGCACAACTCTTTTTAACCGCTCTTAAAGGTGCGTTAGGCAATGATTGGAAAGATTTAGTGACTAACGATGGGAGTTTTGAAGACCAAGAAGTAAGCCTAGATATGGGCGGTAATCGCCAACCCCGCTGGTTTGTTTGTGCTGGCACATGGTTTAGAGAACGTGATAGCAGTGCTGATGCGTTTTTTGAAGTGAGGAAAGAAAGTTATTTTTTATTAGTGGCTAAGGAAATAACCGAGTTGAAACACCGCCAAGAAGAAGTTCGCATGAATGCCTTACGGGCATTATTGGCAGAGGGTGAAGTTATTGAAAATATGCGTGAAACCCTAACGGGTGCTATCCATCAATTTCAAGGTCCAATCAATATGATTGCGGCGGCAGTTGGTATGCTGGAACGACGTTCCGAAGCTAAAGGCTCTGCCGATCCTCTGTGTGACGCGCTGAAAAACGCCTTATCAGCCGCTGAGCAAGCGATTGATAACTTACGGCAAAGCACCCCCAGTTTAACAACAGAGGCTATTGTACCTGTTAATTTAAACGAACTGCTCCGCGATGTGTTAACCCTTTCTACCAGCCGTTTTCTAGCCAATGGTGTCGTTGTTGATTGGGATCCAACCCCAATATTACCCCCCATGCTCGGTCGGATAGGTCGCTTGAGAAGTTTATTTAAACATCTGATAGATAATGCTTTAGACGCTATGCAAGATAATCGTGGTAAACTATCCGAACTGCGCGTTCATACCGCAGTAACCGAAGAGGGAATGCTCAGGATTATCGTAGAAGATACAGGACCTGGTATTCCTGAACACCTTCGTTTGAAAGTCTTTGAACCGTTCTTTACCACTAAAGGTAAAGCACACCGCAGTGCAGGCTTAGGACTAACCGCTGTACAAGAAGTCGTCAACCTCCATGCGGGGACAATACGGATCGATCCAGACTATGAAACGGGATGTCGGTTTATTGTTCAGTTTCCAAGTGTGCGTTATCGGGAAGCGGTATAAGTGGATTCAAAAAACGATCAAGACGTAACCTTATTAAACAACCGTGCTAACCTAATCGAATCTGAGCTAGAAGCCTTGTTCCAAGTGGGCAAGGTGTTAAGCCGTTCCCTCAACCTAGAAGAAACGCTAGAAGAAGTACTCAAGCATCTACACCATTATGCAGGGATGCAGTATGGGGTAGTCACACTGCGTACTGATGACGGGGAGTTGTCTGTCAATGCCGTTTATGCGGGTGACAAACAACAACCCCCTAAATTCCGCTATCGCGTGGGGGAAGGGATTATTGGCTCAGTGATGCAACTCAACAAAACCATCGTTGTTGAACGAGCGGGCGACGATGCTCGTTTTTTAGACCGTTTGGGGTTGTATGAACGGCATCTCCCTTTTATAGGCATACCGATTCACATTAACCAAGAGCTAGTCGGTGTACTTGCCGCCCAGCCCTGTACGCACGACCGTCTCCTACATGAGCGCACGCGCTTTATGGAGATGGTCGCGCAGCTCATCGCTCAAAGTGTCCGTTTTGCCAATGAAATCGCCCGAGAACGTCGTGACCTCACTGACGAGCGCGACCGTTTGCGCCAGACTGTGCGTGGACAATATACCTTTGATAATGTAGTTGGACATTCGCCAACCATGCAACGGGTATTTGAAATGGTACGCCAAGTTGCTAAATGGAACACAACCGTTTTAATTCGTGGTGAATCGGGTACAGGGAAAGAGCTGATAGCCAACGCAATTCATTACAACTCCCCACGCCATACCGCTGCGTTTATTAAAGTCAACTGTGCCGCACTTCCAGAAAACCTTTTAGAATCTGAGTTATTTGGGCATGAAAAGGGGGCATTTAGTGGCGCGATTAACCAACATAAAGGGCGTTTTGAACGAGCAGATGGCGGAACACTGTTTTTAGACGAAATTGGCGAAATTTCCCCAACTTTTCAAGCAAAATTATTGCGGGTTTTACAAGAAGGTGAATTAGAACGCATCGGGGGGACACGCACGATAAAGGTTGATGTGCGGGTGATTGCGGCAACAAATGTTAATTTAGAAGATGCGGTAGAAAATAACGAGTTTCGCGAAGACTTATACTATCGTCTCAATGTCATGCCTATTCGCCTGCCACCTATGCGTGAGCGGATTGAAGACATTCCTGAATTGGCTCATTTTCTGATTGCCAAAATTGCCAAAATGCAAGGACGTAAGCTGGAGTTAACCGATAGTGCTATCCGTTTGCTCATGCGTCATGATTGGCCGGGTAATGTTCGTGAGTTGGAGAACTGTTTAGAACGAGCGGCAATTATGTGTGAAGGTGATTTAATCGACCGTTCAATTATCAGCATGACGGGTTTGGAAGAAAAGCTCACCATGCCCGTCGTGACTAACGATAATAATGCTAATGCTTTGACAAAGGTTGATTTAAATGATGAATCAATTGATGAGCGTGAACGGGTGATTGCTGCTTTAGAACAAGCTGGTTGGGTACAAGCAAAAGCTGCGCGTTTACTCAATATGACCCCGCGCCAAATTGCCTATCGTATTCAAACCTTAAATATTAAATTGCGTAATATTTAAATGCGAAAAGGTTGGGTTGTTCTAACCCAACCTTGTTTTCTAATTAATATTTAAGTTCTTATTATTTAGTCTTTTGTAATGACAACTGCGGAATGCAACGGATGAATAGATTGCTCATTAGCGGGCAAAACGCTCTCTTCTGTGATAGGAATATTCTCTTCATTAACCGTATGTTCTGCACAATGATGATGATGGGTATAAAAGGCTAAATCACGGGCAGGACGCGCCCCGAATAAGGATAAATAAGCAGGGTGACGGCTGACAATACCGGGATGTCCTGAACAACAAATGTGTTGATTCAGACAGACAACATGGTCAGTCGCTGCCATAACAATATGTAAATCATGCGAAACCATCAATACGCCACAACCACGTTGGGTGCGAATCCGACTAATCAAATCATATAACTCATACTGTCCACCGACATCCACACCTTGAATAGGTTCATCCAATACTAATAAATCGGGATAACGTAACAAGGCACGCGCTAAAAGTACCCGTTGTAATTCGCCCCCTGAAACATGTTGTAAAGGACGTTGTAAAACCGCAGATGCACCAACCTCAGCCAATACTGCTTGAATGGTGGCTAATTGCGTTATCCCACTAAGACGTAAAAAGCGTTCTACGGTGAGGGGTAGAGCCATATCCACACTTAAACGTTGTGGCATATAACCAATTTTAATACCCGCTTGGCGAAAAACCTGTCCTTTTTGAGGCGTTAATAACCCCAGAATAACTTTAACTAAGGTGGATTTACCCGCGCCATTAGGGCCAATTAACGTAACAATTTCGCCACGTTTTACTGCTAAAGAAACATCTTTTAACGCCGTATGGTAGTGAAAATCCATTTGGATATTTTGGACTTCTACTAAGGTGGAAGAAGGTATATTCATGATGATTTACGTTGCTGACAAACAGCACAATGCCCAATTATTTCAATTACTTGACTTTCAATAGAAAATCCTAATGTTTTCGCTTGTAACGCGATACCATCCGCAATGAGCGGCGTTTCTAATTCAGCAGCGTTTCCACATTCGGTACAAATAAGAAATTGTCCAACATGCGATTTATCAGGATGTATGCAACCGATAAAGGCATTTAAAGACGCAATTCTATGAATTAAGCCTTGTTGCAACAAAAAATCTAACGCTCGATATACCGTTGGTGGTGCTGCCCGCCTCCCTTCATCTACATGCAAACTCTCTAAAATGGTGTACGCCCCTAGGGGTTTATGACTACACCAGATCAATTCCAATACACGTCGACGCAAAGGGGTTAAGCGCACATCACGCTGTTGGCACAATTGTGTTGCTTGGCTTAATGCGTGTGCAACACATTGGTGATGGTCATGTAATGTACCTGAAAAGGCTAAAGGGGAAAGTGCTATAGACATGATAAATTCCTTAGTCAGAACACCTACCTGAAAAATAGGTTTTATGATTGTTACAATGTAACATCAGATAAGTGCAAAAAACCCATCATTTTTATGCTGCTTAATCTCAACACGAGTAATGCTGTTATTACAATAGTAAAAAACCTCTACAAAATAAAATATTGCAGAGGTGTTCAATGTAACTCATGTCGGCTAAATAGCGACGAATTATCCTAATAAACGAATATTCATAGCAACAGGGTCTTTATTATTATTTTTTGATTCTTCTAACCTAAACTCAAAAATAAAATCCCGATTAGGCAGTTGAGACGTATTAACTTCCTCAGGCAAGTTAGAACCGTGGAAAAAAGCCGCCCGATAAGGGGATTCATCATGGCGCGCATCCGTAATCCAAAGACCCGGTGCAATGCGATCTAAATACCGCATAAATCCAAACCCACGATCGTCATAATAATGTGAACAATAACCACGCACAACCGAACCGATTGCACCCCATTCGATATTATTTTCAATATTACGTTTAACAGGGAGTAAATTTGGAATCAAGTAACCCGATAAAAACATATCAGCTTCCCGTTTTAACTCATTAGATATATTTTCAAAAGCAACAACTTCTACACGACAACCATAATTTTGTAAAGCGCGAACAACTTGAATAAAATCACCATCCCCTGTGACTAATAACACTCGATCCAAATTTTGTGATTGCAACAAGGCATCGACAGCCATATCTAAATCGGCATTAGCCTTGCCATAACGATTGCCCTTATCATCTTCATACCATTTCACATTTTTTTGAATGACCTTAAAGCCATATTCACGCAAGACTGAGAAATAATTATTAATCCCTTTGCGATAAGTAATATCCTCTCTAGCGCGTTCCACGTCGAAACTAACATAGGCATTTAAACGCAGTGCTTCGGCAAAATCTCGGCAAGCAAATTCCCTTAACACGTCATACTGCATTCCGTAGCCGCCATTTCGGTTAACGTTAGCAACATCGACATATACACCTATTTTTGCGTTTGATTTAAATCCGTTCAAATGTTTATCTTCCATATTGCTATTTCATTTTTAATGAGGGGTAAGTATTTTTAAGCACTTTTTATGCCTATGATAAGTAGCATTAAGTTTTTATAAATCAATTAGATAAATAATAATACTAAAATTAAGCTATCGTCTATCACGCAACTATTCTGCTGTTTAACAAATAAGAGGCACTAATTAAATTAACTTAGGTTTCTATAAAAACGTCCTCGTTTCGCCTAGGTATCATACAAACAACGTCCACAAGCTAGACACATTCTAGCCATTAACATGCTGATAAACACCTGAAATTATTTACTACTTCGCCATGCTTTGCATAAAATCAACGATACCTTTCCAGTTATCTGCTGTTTTTATTAATCTTCATATAAAAATACGGCACAATGTTTATACACTCACTCGTATTCAAAAGCACATAAACATTGCATTATTTACTATTAATCGGCAATATTTTTACCGAATCACTAAATCAACCCGCGCCTCTAACGCCAATACAGCCCGTTTAATCACCGTGACAGGACAAAATAAGCGTTCATCATGACATAATCCCAAAATAACACTATTTAAATGCTCAATATAAGCCTTATTTAAAGCGGCTTTTCCCGCCTCATAGACTAAAGGGATAGCGGGTTGCAAAACAACAAGTTGATTAAAATATTGATTTGTAACGGTGAAACACTGGGTTAAATACGACTCTAAATCAGGAAAATCAACTTCTGTTATCCCTTGAATATCACTTAAGGTATAAGCCATAAAATCAATAGGGGTGCGGTCAGTGATAAAATCGGTAGGTGCATCGTGCCAAGACATTGTGGCACTGGTCAATACACGTTGTTGTATCCATAAACGGGTTCTAAAATCCATTGGTTTTGCAGGGTCTAAACCATATTCTCTAAAAACAGCACTGGTGCTAGTTGCTAAAAAAGCAAGCCCTGTTTTATCTGCAATTGCTTGTGCAAGCGTGGTTTTCCCTGTACGGTGACTTCCACATAACCCTATTTTCATCGTTGTTCCATTACCTTGTGGCTTAAAAAAAAATGATATCTGCTTTTCCTTGGCATGACACATTGTGGCATAAAATCCATACTGCTTATCAGCAAGATAGGTTGCCACACGCGATTTTATTTTGTGGCACACTGGGGATGGGAAAAGCGGCACTTGCGCAACGGTTGGCCGCATTACTGTTATGTGAAACACCGTTAGCAGATGGAAATCCTTGTGGACAGTGTAAAGCCTGTCATTTGCATCAGACACACAACCATCCTGATTTTTTAGACATATCCCCTGCTGAAGCAGGTAAACAGATTTTAATTGACCAAATTCGCCACCTGATTCAATTTTGCGCCTTAACTTCACATCATGGACGTTATCAAGTTGCACTTATCCATCCCGCAGAAGCAATGAATCATAATGCAGCGAATAGTTTATTAAAAATTTTAGAAGAACCCCCTGCTAAAACGGTTTTATTGCTGGTTAGTCACCAACCTAGCGCATTAATGGCAACCATTCGCAGTCGTTGTCAACGGGTTGACTTTACAAAAATTGATACAAAAATAACGCAACAATGGTTAAGCCACCAACTCCCTAATAATAACGACATTCCCCTGTTATTAAATTTATCCGCATACGCACCACTTACTGCGTTAGCCCTAGCACAAGGTGACGCATTAGCGCAACGCAACCAACTATTAGACAGCTTAGCTAAATTACCCGCTGGTAAAGATGACCCCGTAAAATTGGCAGAAGCATGGGGACAAATGGATGCACGACAAGTTTTAAGTTGGATGTTAAGTTGGACGATGGATTTAATCCGTTTACAAGTTGCAGGACAACAAAGCGACATCATAAATATAGATAAACGTAATATTTTACAAGGATTAACAAATAATTTACCCATTACAACTTTATTTGACCTATTAGACACGCAAAAAGAGATTTACCAATTAGTTAAAAGCTCGAGCAATGTCAAACCACAAGGCTTATTTGAATCACTTGCCATTGCATGGAGCAAAGCACGTCAGTAACACTGCACTGAACAAAAATTGCCAGATAATCAGGATATAAGGCGAAAAGAATAGGGCTTTTGTGTTTAGAAATGCAATCCATTTCAACTCAGGCAGGTCTTAACCAAAAGTTGTCCTTCCTACGGTTAATAGTTTGAATAATGCTGTTATCGTCATTACATTGCTATTTCACTTTTTCATTATTTTATAAAATTACCGTGTACGCACTCCTAGAAAATCATTTATCTGCTTTTACAAATCAACACCACCAACACCTATTTAACCAGAGTTCTGTTGGCTTAGAAAAAGAAAGTTTACGGGTTACAGCCGATGGTAGAATTGCGCAAACACCGCACCCATCAAGCCTTGGTGCTGCCCTGACCCATCCGTATATCACCACCGACTATTCCGAAGCCTTACTCGAATTCATCACACCACCTGATATAAACCTACAAACACCTTTAAACTTTCTTAATTATATTCAATCTTTTGTCTATCAACATTTACATCAAGAAATCTTATGGACAAATAGTATGCCCTGTGTGTTAGCGGGGGAGGCGAGCATTCCTATTGCACAATATGGCTCATCAAACGCGGGTAGGATGAAAACCGTTTATCGTAATGGCTTGGGCTATCGATACGGACGTGTTATGCAAGTTATTGCAGGTATTCACTTTAATTACTCTTTTTCTGAAAACATCTGGGGATTTTTACACACATTAGAAGGGGAAAAAAGAACGCGCCGTGCAGTACAAAATGACTATTATTTTCGTGTTATTCGTAACTTACAACGCTATGGCTGGTTAATCCCCTTTTTATTTGGCGCATCGCCTGCTGTATGCAAATCCTTTTTATCAGGACGCAAAACCACACTACCCGAATTCGATAAACACACTTATTACAAGCCTTTCGCGACCTCATTACGCATGAGTGATATAGGCTATCAAAATCGTAAAGAAGGCAAAACAGGGGTTAAAGTCGTTTATGACTCCCTAGATAGCTATGTTTGCAGTTTAAGCCGAGCCATTGAAACACCCAGCCCAGACTACGCAAAAATCGGTGTTGTTGTAGCAGGAGAATATCGACAACTTAACAGCAATATCCTACAAATTGAAAACGAATATTACAGTACCGTCCGCCCTAAACAACCGCCCACCTTTTTA
Source organism: Beggiatoa leptomitoformis (assembly GCF_001305575.3). Lineage (NCBI taxonomy): Bacteria > Pseudomonadati > Pseudomonadota > Gammaproteobacteria > Thiotrichales > Thiotrichaceae > Beggiatoa > Beggiatoa leptomitoformis. The sequence goes on along the minus strand of NZ_CP012373.2, from coordinate 853,015 downwards.
GAAAAGCCAATACATGCCCTACAACGGCGTGGCGTGGACTATATTGAATTACGTTCATTAGACATCAATCCTTTTGAACCGTTAGGCATGACACAAGAACAAATTTATTTTCTCCATATTTTCATGTTGTTCTGTTTACTGCAAGACAGTCCAAATATAGATGAGCATGAAAAACAAGCCATTAATCTAAACTTCATGACGGTTACGCATCGTGGACGTGACCCGCAATTACTATTACGGCGTGGCGACGAAAACATTTTATTACGCGATTGGGCAACAGAAATTCTAGTGCAAATGCAACAGATTGCCTGCATTATAGATGCACAACAAACCGCGCCTATTTATAACCCCATACTTAACACTTATCGTGAAATGGTGCATCATCCCGACCTCACGCCCTCAGCACGTGTATTAGCAGAAATGCACGACCATAAAGAAGGATTTCATGAATTTGCCAAACGGTACTCCTTAAAACATGCCGATTACTACCGCCAACTTTCTATTGATGCAGAAAAAACGCAGTTTTTCCAACAACTCGCCGAAAAATCACTGACTGAACAAACGCGATTAGAAGCACAGCCACAAGCCCCCTTTGATACGTTTTTACAAACCTATTTCAATCAGTCTCTTTAAGAAATACCATTACAAATCAGGCAGCGTTATTAAAAATCATGATTGTCTAAATCAGCGTTTTCAAAATTAACAGACAAGAAAACGAATACTTTTGTGTCTAAAAGTTTTGTTAATTCTGAAAATTCTGATTCAGACCCGCTTTAATAAAACATAAAAATTACTTTATAATTCAACTCTATCAATTTCTAAAACAGCAGAGATTATCCTGACTGTTTCCAGCCATTTCCCATCCCCATTCAATAAAACTATTCTAGTTAAATCAAATAGAAAATAAAAATAATAATCTTATAAATAGCACATAACTTATGCACTATGACGCACAATATCCCGATAACATTTTTGTAAAAAAACCTTTTTTTTACTATTAATTAATCTAATAGGCTTTTTTATGAAACAATATTTTTGATTATCCATTTATAATCATTTATAATACATAGCCTTTTTTTATTTATAACCGCATAAAATTCCACACTAAAAAATAGTGAATTAAAAATGCCCGTGACATAGAAGTAGCGGAATACTATAATAAAAGTGTTTTGTCCCTATTAAAATATAGAGTAGCGTGGGTTTCGCTATTTTAGTTAAAAAAACAGATAAATAGTTAGTTTTTGGCTATCAGAGCCTACCCGTAAATTTTCCATTTTTTAATGCTTTCGGTGAAGATGAACATGTTGACAGGACTTTATCGCCCTTCGTTTGAAAAAGACAGTTGCGGCTTTGGGTTAATCGCCCAAATGGATGGCAAGGCGAGTCATTGGTTAGTGCAAACTGCCGTTACTTCGTTAAACAATCTCACCCACCGAGGAGCAGTCGCCGCAGATGGTAAAACTGGGGATGGCTGTGGTCTTTTATTCAAAAAACCAGATTCTTTTTTACGCGCCTTAGCCCAAGAGCAAGGCATGACGCTTGCGCCTTTATATGCGTCGGGTTTAGTGTTTTTACACACTGACACTCAAAAAGCCGAATTCGCTAAACAAATCTTAAATACGGAATTACAAAAAGAAGGCTTATTCGTTGCGGGTTGGCGACATGTACCAACCAATACAGATGCGTGCGGACAAGAGGCACTAAAAACCCTGCCGTATATTGCCCAAGTTTTTGTGAATGCCCCCGAAAATTGGGACGAAGTCAGTTTTGAACGGCATTTATTCATCGCACGGCGACGGGCAGAAAAAATAGTGTCCGCGCAAGATGACGATGTTTTTTATGTCCCTAGTTTGTCTTGTCGGACAATTTCATATAAAGGCTTAGTTATGCCTGCGAAATTGCCCGTATTTTATCCTGATTTAAACGACCCACGGTTTGAATCCGCATTGTGTGTCTATCACCAACGCTTTTCTACCAACACATGGCCACAATGGCGATTAGCCCAGCCTTTCCGCTATCTAGCCCACAATGGCGAAATCAATACGATTCAAGGGAATCGTAACTGGGCAGTTGCTCGCGGCTATAAATTATCCACGCCATTAATTGCGAATATGGATGACATTCGTCCGTTGGTGTCGCTCAGTGGTTCAGACTCTTCTAGCTTAGATAATATGTTAGAAGTGTTATTAGCAGGTGGCATGGATATTTTCCGCGCTATGCGCTTACTGATTCCACCCGCTTGGCAAAATGTGGAAAGCATAGACCCGAATTTACGTGCATTTTATGAGTACAATTCCATGCACATGGAATCATGGGATGGTCCCGCTGGTATTGTGTTGACTGATGGACGTTATGCCGCTTGTACTACGGATAGAAATGGTTTGCGTCCTGCGCGTTACGTCATCACCGAAGACCGCTATATTACTATAGCGTCAGAGGTTGGCGTTTATGAATATGATAATGCCAAGATTATTGCTAAAGGGCGATTAAAGCCGGGGCAGATGCTCGCCGTAGATACAGAAACAGGTACGTTATTATTACCTGAAAATATTGACGAACGCTTGCAACAACGTCAACCCTATCGGAAATGGTTGAAAAAATACGCAAAACGCTTGGATGAAAATCTCGCCATTCCTGAAGTGGTCAAAAATGAGCTAAATCTTGAAAAATTAGCTATTTATCAAAAGCAATTCCAAGTCAGTTTGGAAGAGCGTGACCAAGTTTTGCGCGTTTTAGCAGAAAGTTCTCAAGAAGCCGTTGGCTCTATGGGCGATGATACGCCTATGGCCGTGTTATCGAAAAAAGAACGCTCGGTATATGACTATTTTCGCCAACAATTTGCGCAAGTGACTAACCCACCGATTGACCCTTTACGGGAAAAAATCGTTATGTCCTTACGTACCTGTTTTGGACGGGAACGCAACTTATTTGAAGAAGTCGATGCCCATGCAGCACGGTTAGAAATTGCCTCGCCTATCATGTCAACCTCTAAATTTAACCGTTTATTGGCATTGACAGACCCCGATTATGCGCATGAAAAATTTGAATTAAGCTATTCCAAAGACCAAGATTTAAAATCTGCCTTACTCGCTCTCTGCGAAAAAGCGACGATTGCGGTTAAAGCGGGTAAAGTTCTATTAGTTTTATCTGACAAAGGCTTAGAAGCTGACCGCCTACCCATTCATGCGTTGTTAGCCGTCGGTGCAGTACATCACCATTTAATCACTCAAGGCGTGCGTTGTGATGCCAATATCGTGGTGGAAACAGCAACCGCCCGCGACCCGCACCATTTTGCAGTGCTGATTGGCTATGGCGCAACCGCCATTCATCCCTATTTAGCCTATGAATGTATCCTGAATTTACTCAGTACCGATGGGATGCAAAGCATGGATGCGGCGAAAGCCCTAGAAAATTACCGTAATGGAATTAATAAAGGCTTGTACAAAATTATTTCCAAAATGGGGATTTCGACGATTACCAGCTATCGGGGTGCGCAACTGTTTGAAGCGGTGGGCTTACATAGCGAAGTTGTGGACTTATGCTTTAAAGATACGACTTGTCGGATTCAAGGCGCGACTTTTAGCGATTTAGAAACTGACCAACGTAAACTGCATAAATCTGCATGGAATGCGCGTAAACCATTAGAACAAGGGGGATTACTCAAATTTGTTCACGATGGCGAATACCATGCGTATAACCCTGATGTCGTGCAAGCCTTACAATCCGCTGTAAAAACAGGTAATTATGCAGAATACAAACGCTTTAGCCAGTTAGTCAATGAACGCGACCCGATGACGTTTCGAGATTTATTAGCGATTCGTCAAGATGTTACACCAATTTCTATCGATGACGTAGAGCCAATTGAAGCCATTTTACCGCGCTTTGATAGTGCGGGTATGTCGCTTGGTGCATTATCACCTGAAGCACACGAAGCCTTAGCCATTGCGATGAACCGTTTAGGCGGACGTTCTAACTCAGGCGAAGGCGGCGAAGACCCCTCACGCTATGGCACCGAGCGGATGTCAAAAATTAAGCAAGTTGCATCGGGGCGATTTGGTGTAACTCCCGCTTATTTGGTTAACGCTGAAGTGCTACAGATTAAAGTCTCTCAAGGCGCAAAACCGGGAGAAGGTGGGCAATTACCGGGACATAAAGTTAATGAAATGATTGCGACATTGCGCTATTCCTCGGCGGGTGTCACGTTGATTTCTCCACCACCGCATCATGATATTTACTCGATTGAGGACTTAGCACAGCTAATTTTTGACTTAAAACAAGTGAATCCAAAAGCCTTAGTATCGGTAAAATTGGTTGCTGAAGCGGGGGTTGGTACTGTTGCCGCAGGGGTTGCAAAGGCCTATGCCGATTTAATTACCATTGCAGGCTATGATGGTGGTACAGGTGCAAGTCCTTTAACCTCCGTCAAATATGCGGGCAGTCCTTGGGAATTAGGCTTAACTGAAACCCATCAAATCATGCGGGCGAATGATTTACGCGATAAAGTGCGGATTCAAGCGGATGGTGGATTAAAAACGGGCTTAGACGTGATTAAAGCGGCAATTTTAGGTGCAGAAAGTTTTGGTTTTGGTACAGCACCAATGGTTGCTTTAGGGTGTAAATACCTACGAATTTGTCACTTAAACAACTGCGCAACAGGTGTTGCAACCCAAAATAAAGTGCTACGTCGTGAGCATTTTATCGGTTTGCCTGAAATGGTAATGAATTACTTCCGTTTTGTGGCGACGGAAACCCGCGAATGGCTGGCAAAACTCGGTATAAAACGCATGAGTGATTTAATCGGACGCACCGATTTACTCACCCGTTTAGAAGGCATTACGGATAAGCAAAGACATTTAGACTTAAGCCCAATTTTGAGCGATGCTAACGTATCTGCTGATAAACCACAGTTTTGCATCCACCCTGCAAATAAACCCTTTGATAAAGGGGAGTTAGCAGAGTTAATGGTTAACGACATGCTCGCAGCGATTGAACACAAACAAGGCGGTGAATTTCATTACACTGTTCGCAATATTAATCGCTCTATCGGCGCACGTCTGTCAGGCGAAATTGCTAAACGCCACGGCAATTTGGGGATGAGTGATAATCCTGTTACCGTGCGTTTACAAGGCTCTGCGGGGCAAAGTTTTGGGGTATGGAACGCGGGCGGTTTACATTTATATCTGGAAGGTGATGCCAATGATTATGTCGGCAAAGGCATGGCTGCAGGTAAAATTGTTATTTATCCGCCTGCAAATAGCCGTTTTGAATCGCATAAAACCGCAATTATTGGTAATACCTGCTTATACGGTGCAACAGGTGGCACACTCTACGCGGCAGGTATGGCAGGTGAACGCTTTGCCGTGCGTAATTCTGGCGCGCAAGCCATTGTTGAAGGTATTGGCGACCATGGTTGTGAATATATGACGGGCGGTATCGTTGTTGTGTTGGGCGAAACAGGGCTTAACTTTGGAGCGGGCATGACAGGCGGTTTTGCCTATGTCCTAGACCAAAATAATACTTTTGTTGACAAATACAATCATGAACTCATTGACGTGCATCGTCTCGCGCCCGAATTTATGCAAGCGCATAGTTCACATCTCTATGGCATGATTAGTGATTTTGTCCGCGAAACGGGTAGCCAATGGGGGCAAACCTTGTTAGATGACTACAGCAGTTTTGTGGGTAAATTCTGGCTCGTGAAACCCCGCGCCAACGAAATCAGCTCGCTATTAGATAGTTTGGTCAATAAAGCGGCGTAAGTGCATGAGGGGGAAGTTTTACTCCCCCACTCTCCCCTTTTGAACGTATCCTATTTGGTATTTGCAATAATGAGTGACAATTTTCAATTTATTAATTTACCCCGCCTTGACCCTGAAAAAACCGAAAGTCGAGTTCGGATTCATACATGGAATGAAATTTACGGACAGTTCGACAGTGCTGATGCTGGGAATCAAGCAGGGCGTTGTTTAGAATGTGGTAATCCCTATTGTGAATGGAAATGTCCTGTTCACAATTACATCCCCAATTGGTTAAAACTGGTAAGAGAAGGCAATTTATTTGAGGCGGCTGAGCTATCTCATAAAACCAACTCGCTGCCAGAAATTTGTGGGCGTGTCTGTCCGCAAGACCGTTTATGTGAAGGTTCTTGCACGCTTAATGATGGCTTTGGCGCAGTAACGATTGGCTCGGTTGAAAAATTTATTACGGATGAAGCCTATAAAAAAGGCTGGCGACCTGATTTATCCAACGTTGTTCAAACAGGAAAAAAGGTTGCCATTATCGGTGCTGGGCCTGCGGGTTTAGCGTGTGCTGATGTTTTGGTTCGTAATGGCGTGAAACCGATTGTTTATGACCGTTATCCCGAAATTGGCGGGTTACTCACTTTCGGTATTCCTTCGTTTAAATTGGAAAAAGAAGTGGTGCGTGTTCGTCGCCAAATCATGGAAGGTATGGGGGTAAAGTTTATCCTAAATACTGAAATTGGTAGAGATATAGGCTTTCAACAGTTGTTAAACGATTACGATGCGGTGTTTTTAGGCATGGGTACGTATAACTACATGGAAGGTGGATTTTCTGGCGAAAATTTAACAGGCGTGTATAAAGCCTTACCTTATTTGGTGGGTAATATTAGCCAAGTAGAAAACTGGGAAACGAAAGCCGATATCCGTGAAGGTTTAGGAATGCAAGACGGTTATATTAACCTGAAGGGTAAACATGTGGTTGTCTTAGGCGGGGGAGATACCGCAATGGACTGTAATCGCACGGCAATCCGTCAGGGGGCTGCCAGTGTAACGTGTGCTTATCGCCGCGATGAAGCGAATATGCCCGGTTCTAAACGTGAGGTTGCCAATGCAAAAGAGGAAGGCGTACAGTTTTTATGGAATCGCCAACCTGTTAGTATCGTTGGAGAATGTCAAGCAGAAGGGGTGAAAGTCGTTACGACTGAGTTAGGACAACCTGATGCACGCGGACGGCGGAGTCCGCAAGTAGTACAAGGCAGTGAAGAAATTATTCCTGCTGATGTGGTGTTAATTGCTTTTGGTTTTCGTCCTAGCCCAGCAGAATGGTTTAAAGACTTTAATATTACCGTAGAAAGTAATGGACGGGTTAAAGCCTCAGCGACTCAAGAATTCGCTTTTCAAACGACACATGAAAAAGTGTTTGCTGGTGGGGATATGGTACGTGGTTCAGACCTAGTCGTGACAGCGGTCTATGAAGGTCGGCAAGCGGCACAAGGAATTTTAGATTATTTACAAGTCTAATTAATGCAGTAATATCAGCGTACTGTTTTAGGGAAGCCATTCAGGAGGAGTGTAGCCTGAATGGCTTTTTTATCGGGTCGTTGCATGGCATTCCTACCTGTCAGAAAAATGACGGTTGAAAACTAAAGTTTGTTCTATGCGGGGTCTTTCGCTGTTTTTTTTACTTCAGCGACCACCACAAAGGCTTGGGGATGGCGACGAGTCCGTTCTTGAAAAGTTTGGAAATCAGGAATATCTGCACGCAATTCTTCTAATATATTGTTTTTTATGCTATAATCTACATTTAATGAGGGTGGGTCTATGGTTTGTGGGGTTTCTGCCCAACTCATCTGTGCAGTACATAAACCGATTGCGCCAACGAAAAAAGTTTTAAAAATCATTTTGTTAAATCTCCGTACTATGCTTTTTATGGGGTTATTTCCTATAACGCAAAAGACATACCAATGTACGAAAAATAATTCATTTTTCAATTTAATCATTTGTTAAATAAATAATTATTTGTTATTTTACACTTGAATAATGACGTAAATTGTTGGCGGCAGAACAGCTTTGTATTTTTCTAAACCCAGTGAATTCGCTGGTTTTACGCTATAGTCGATGACTATTTACGGTAAAACGAAATTATTGCGGGCGTGATAATTTCGACAGCATTGTTAATAATTCAATCAACACCGACGGGGTTAATTATGTGCTTAGGAATACCTATGCAAATTATGGAAATAAATGGATTTAATGCGCGTTGCCAAGCCAAAGGGATAGAGCGAGATGTGAATTTATTCATGCTACAGCATGAGTTACCGTTGGTTGGTGAATATGTGATGGTTCATGTGGGGTATGCGTTGCAAACAATGACTGAGCAGGATGCACAAACCACATGGGAATTGCTGGATGAAATTTTAAAGTCGGAACAGTTCAGCGAAGCTTTGTAAAATGCACGAGTTATCTATTTGTTATAGTTTGTTAAATCAAGTTGAAACCCTTGCACAACACCATCAGGCTCATCAGGTTGCCAGTATCACTATCCAAATTGGGCTGTTAAGTGGTGTAGAACCTGAGTTATTACGACAGGCTTTCACGATTGCACGCGCGGGTACTGTTGCAGCGCAAGCAGACTTAATTTGTTTGTCCTTGCCTGTAAAAGTACGCTGTCAGCAATGCCATGCAGAAAGCGAGGTTGAAGCCAATCGCCTGTTATGCAAAACCTGTGGCGCATGGCAAACGCAAGTCATCAGTGGTGATGAAATGTTACTTGCAAGTGTTGAGCTAATCACGTAACGTTTTAATAATTTTAATATAAAATGCAACGGATATGTGCTATCACTCATTAGATAGCAACGCTAGGGGGGCAAGTGAATCACTTTTTTCAACGCTACATTGGTCGTCATCAATTTGTGCTGACGGTGTTGCTCTTCATGCTAGTTCCCTTAGGGATTGCTCTGTTTTTTAGCTATCGGATTGCGCATGATAGCTTGCTCAACGCGGGGATTGCGAAAGCAAATAGCGATTCAACCCGTACTAATTATGAATTACATAAACAACTTGCACATGTGTCTAATGATTTACTTATTCTGACGTATCTAACACCATTACAAAACGCACTCGATACAACGGTTGATGCGCCTGAAAATCATGAGATTTATGAAGAACTCACACGAATTTTTCTTATTACCTTGAATAGCAAACAACATTATCAACAATTACGTTATATTGACGCGACAGGGCGCGAAAAAGTACGTGTTGCTTATCAGGCAGGGCAATTATTAACTTTTGATACAAGAACGCTATTAAACCAAATCACCGAAGATTTTTTCGTCCAAGCGAGCCAACTGCCCGCTGGAAATATCGCTTATTCACCCGTACATTTGCGTCGTGATTCAGGACGAATCAGCATACCAATAACCCCTATCATGCAACTGAGTACACCGCTCTATAATTCAAAACAACAGTTTAGCGGGGTTCTTGTGCTAGATGTGCTGGCAAATACTTTATTCAGTAATGAAATGGATAAAGACAGCCAGACATATATTGTCAACCAAGCAGGTTTTTACCTAACGCATCCCTCACAGATAAATACTTATGGGTTTGAATATGGTAAAACGCCAACGGCTAATATAGATTTTCCGCTGTTATCTCAATATATTGAAAATAAAAAATTACAAACTTTTACCCAATGGGATGAAAAACGTCACGATGTTGTGACATTTAACAAATTTTTTGTAGATACCGAACACAAGTATTATTGGTTAATGATTACAACGCTTGCAGGCGAAACGATTTTTGCCCCCCTTTATACGATGCAAGCTATTATTTCAGCCATTATTATTTCCATATTCTTCATATTAGCCATTCGTACTGTGCTGATTACCCAAATTTATAGTCGTTTTGAGAAACAACTTTTTGCCCAAGAACGGCTGTTACGCTTGGTTATTAACAGTATTCCACATCATATTGCGTGGAAAGATGTACATGGTCGATTTCTTGGATGCAATCAAAACTTTGTAGATTTTGTAGGATTACAACATCCTGAACAACTATTACAGAGAACAGATTATGACTTACCCATTAGTAAAACGGTTAATCCTGATATCGTGCGCTTATCTGACGAGCGCGTCATGCAAAGCAACTTACCCAGTTATCACCTAACAGACATCATTCATCTGCCTAATGGACAAGAAATTTGGGTAGAGAATAATAAAATTCCCCTACATGATGCGCGTGGTCGAGTGATTGGTATCTTAACCATGACTGAAGATATAACCCAGCGCAAACAAGCGGAAATGACTTTGCAAAATGCTAAAGAAGTCGCAGAGCGTGCTAACAAAGCAAAAAGCCAATTTCTTGCTAGCATGAGCCATGAATTACGCACCCCCTTAAATGGCATTTTAGGTTATGCACAATTATTGCGACAAAATAGAGAGTTAAGCCCGAAGCAAATCGAAGGACTCAGCGTTATTCAACGCAGTGGTGAACACTTATTAACCTTAATTAATGACATTTTAGACCTTGCAAAAGTAGAAGCAGGACGGTTTGAATTACAACTGGGTGAAATACGTCTAAACCAGTTTTTAAGCGATTTAAATGATTTATTCTCCATGCGTGCCGCCCAAAAAGGTATCGCCTTTTTTTATACCATGACAACTCACTTGCCAGAAATGGTGCGCGGTGATGAAAAACGCCTACGGCAAATTCTAATTAATTTATTAGGCAATGCCATTAAATTTACTGAGCAAGGAGAACGGGTTAATTTGAGCGTTGGCTATGTTGAGCGCGATGAAACCTCGACAGAACCTGCCGACGCTCTCCAAAAAATCCGCTTTCTGATTACAGATACAGGAATAGGCATTCCCCAGCCGTACTTAGAAAAAATATTCATTCCTTTTCAGCAGGTTGATAATGAAGTCCATCGTCGTATGAATGCCAATGAAGGCACAGGTTTAGGCTTAACCATCAGTCGCACCCTAGTAGAAATGATGGGGGGTTGTTTGCACGTCAACAGCATAGTTGGACAAGGGAGTCAATTTTGGTTTGACATTGCTTTACCAGCACTTACGCACGACAGCCTACAATCTTCTCCGCCTGTATCCTACCAACAAATTATTGGTTATCAGGAGCAAACATATAGCATTCTCATCATTGAAGATTCATTAGAAAGTAGCCAAATCCTTTTAAACTTACTTGCGCCTTTAGGGTTTATGATTAGTGAAGCAAGTAATGGCATAGATGGATTTGAAAAAGCGATGGAAATTCACCCCGATGTTATTCTCATAGATTTGCTCATGCCTGAAATGGATGGTTTCGCACTCACCCGCCGTTTACGTGCGTTTCCCCTGTTTAAGGACACGATAATTATTGCAATTTCTGCTAGCACATTTGATTATACCCAAACGGCAAGCCTCTCTGCGGGATGCAATGCCTTTATTAGCAAACCTATTTATATTGAAACACTCTTAGATATTTTACAGAAAAAACTTAATTTAACATGGGTTTATAACGAACAAACATCATCAAATACTGATGTACGCCCTTCAGAGATAATGCTGACCATTCCATTGGACATTGTGGAAAATTTGTATCAACTGGCATTAACGGGCAAAACTAAACGGGTATTAAACGAAATAGAAAAGCTCGCTAAAGAAAACCCTGAGTTAACACCTTTATTGGAAAAAATTCGCCCACTCGCCAAAGGCTTTCAAAATAAAAAGATATGTGATTTATTAGAGTTTTATCGCACGCTACAAAGTTCACATCAAGCAAATGTATAAAGAAGGTCTGAATCAGCATTTCCAGAATTGACGCTATTTATTTTACTTGATTATCCTGTTGTTATTTTTCTTAAAATGCTGATTCAGACTCTCTTTAAACGCCGTCATTCTCCATACAACATTAAAACGCATTTTACGAATCTCATCCCCAATGCCTGCAAGCTCTCATATCGCTTATTTTATTACGGGTCATGGTTATGGACATGGTGTAAGAAGTTGCGCCATTATCAACGCATTACCACTTAATACCCAAATCACGATTTTCAGCACCCTGCCTACAACTTTTTTTCAAGCAGAATTACACCGTCCATACCAACACATAACCCATGCCATTGATTGTGGCTGTGTGCAACAAGATACTGTCTATATTGATAAATTAGCAACGTTGCAAACTTATGCAGCACTCAATGCCCAGCGTGAGGCGTTAATTACAAACTTATCACAACAGTTAAAACACCTTGCGGTAACATTGGTTATCTCTGATATTGCCGCTTTAGCCTTTCCCATTGCAAAACAAGCAGATATTCCTGCTTTAGCGATTACAAATTTTAACTGGTTTGATATTTATCAACCCTTTGTCGACATCTATCCAGAATATAAACCCTTATTAAATCAAATAGCGGATGACTATGCGCAAGCAACACAAGCCTTGTGTTTATCCCCAAGTTTAGAAATGCGCGTTTTTCCACAACGGCAAACCGTTGGCGTTTTATATCGTCATGGTGTTGTCCAACGTGACCGCATCGCGCAATGCTTAGGCATGAATCCTGCGAAAAAATGGGTATTGGTTTACATCGGTAATTATGGATTGGCAGGGGTTGCATGGGAAAAATTGTTGGAATTTACCGAATATGAATTTTTTGGAATTGAACCGCTAGATAATGCACCTATAAACTACCATTTAATCCCCAATGATAAAGCAGGCATACCTTATGCGGATTTTACAGCCAGCGCGGATGTCATCGTGGGTAAACTGGGCTATGGCTTGGTTTCTGAGTGCTTAGGCTTGGGCAAAGCAGTTTTGTTTTTAAAGCGACATGATTTTGTTGAATATCAACTATTAAAGCAGGCTTTATTAGTACGCCAACAAGGGATAGAAATTGACGAAACACAACTGCGCGAACTTGCCATTTTACCGTATTTAGACAAGCTCACCGCACAGCATTATACCCCTGTTACTGAAAACGCTTTGCAGAAAATTATTGATTTTATTGGTCAAATAGATAAATAAAGTATCTATCTATATAGCATTTTGTTTATTAGGTAATTAAATAGGACTTGTGGGTAATATGACTAAATTTATAGAAGAACGTGTAACCAATGTACATCATTGGAATGATACGCTGTTCAGCTTTCAAACAACCCGTGACCGCACGTTACGTTTTCGTAATGGGCAATTTGTGATGATAGGCTTAGAAGTAGAGGGTAAGCCCTTATTGCGCGCGTATAGTATTGCCAGTGCAAATTATGAAGAGCATTTAGAGTTTTTTAGCATTAAAGTTCAAAATGGCCCTTTAACGTCACGCCTGCAACATCTGCAAGAAGGTGATACGTTATTAGTGAGTCGTAAACCGACGGGTACGTTAGTAATAGATGATTTATCCGCAGGAAAAAACTTGTATTTACTCAGCACAGGCACAGGGCTTGCGCCGTTTATGAGTTTAATCCGTGACCCAGAAATGTATGAACGGTTTGAAAAAGTGGTTTTATTTCATGGCGTGCGTTATACCAGCGAGCTAGCTTATGCACGGTTTATTACGGAAGAATTACCTAATAATGAGTTTTTAGGGGAAATGGTTCGGGAAAAGTTAATTTATTATCCAAGCGTTACACGTGAACCGTTTCGCAATCAGGGACGCTTAACGGATTTAGTCAATAGTGGAAAATTGTTTGCTGATATAGGATTACCCGCGTTTAATCCTGAACATGACCGCGCGATGATTTGTGGCAGTCCGCAGATGTTAAAAGACACGTGCCTATTGCTTAATGAACGAGGATTTCGTATTTCTCCCGGTATTGGTGAACCCAGTGATTATGTGATAGAACGCGCTTTTGTAGAGCGTTAATCTGTATCAGTAACCCTTCTTTGTTTTAAAACGAGGAGGGTTTTTATTTTCTCATTAGTCTAGCTACTTGATTAATAAATAATAATAAATTAACCCGATTAAAAATGGACTTGTCAGGAAAACCAGCCCGTTTTATTACTGTTTGAGTTACCGCTATTTTTCGGTATAACCCAGAATTTAGGGATTAGGGGGAATATGCCCCCTACTATTTTCAGATGATAATCATTGATTAATCGTTACAATACCCGTTCCAATAATCATCCGTACTAATTCCACAACGCTTGCTGCATCCATTTTTTCCATAATTCTACCGCGATGAATTTCAACGGTTTTATGGCTAATATCTAATTCACGCGCAATTACTTTACTGGATTTACCCTCGACTAGTTTCAGCATCACTTGATGTTCACGTGGTGTTAAGGTATTAACCTTTTTCATTACGCTATCGCGTTCATTTAATTCGCGTCGTATTTCTGTATCATAAGCAACCGCTTGTTTAACACGGTCTAGCAACAATTTTTCATTTAAGGGTTTTTCAATAAAGTCAAACGCACCTGATTTCATTGCATTCACTGCCGTTGCAATGTCGCCTTGTCCTGTCATCATAATAACGGGTAGCGCAAATGGTTTTTCACCTTGTTTGATTTGTTGCAGTAATTCTAAGCCCGATAATTCGGGCAGATTATTGTCTAAAACTAAACATCCTGCTTGTGTCGCTTGGTATTTTTCTAAAAAGGCTTCGGCTGATGAAAAACATTCTGTCGGTAAATGAATAGATTCCATTAACCAACGCACGGCTTCTCGAATCGCTTCCTCATCATCTATAACAAATACAGTAGATTTATTACTCGTCATTATTAAACCCGATGCTTTATTGTCGTTATTGTGAACGAGGTGCGGTAAAACGAACCCCTTGTGTTATCCATACCAAAAAGTATGGGTTTTTATTGTACTAAATAACTCCCCGATTTTTTCAGAAAGTTGGTATATAAATCAGCAAAGGTCGGCACAACCGATTTTTGCACAGCATCTAGGGCTAGTAATGTATTCGCCCAATCGTGTACTTTTGGCGTTTGTTGGTAAATATCAAACGGTAGGTATTTTGCCAGTAGCATTAACCGCATAAAAATAGGCGCGAAAGCCGCATCAACAAGGGAGAATTGTTCACCATTAAAAAAGGGTTTAGCTTGTAGCACACGTTCTACGGTTGCTAGCTTTTCTAACACTTCGGCTTGATATTTATCTTTATTTTCTAGTGTGTTGGCGGTTGCTAAATAGTATTGGCTAACAATAAGGCTAGAGCCAAATTCTATCCATGCACGATTATGGGCTTTGCGAATGGCGGTTGCAGGGTGCAGGCTTGGCGGGCTAATTTCATCAAGGTATTCATTAATCACCGCTGATTCAAAAATAATTTGTCCTTCTGCTGTTAAAACAGGGACTTTTCCTAATGGAGAAATGTCTAAAAACCATGCTGGGGGGGTATCAAGCTCGATATATTTTATGTTGACGGGAATGTGTTTATATAACGCGGTAATCACGGAGCGTTGTACAAAGGGGCAGAGGTTAAAGCTAATGAGTTCTATCGGTTGCATTATAACGACTCGTCAGGTGCTTGGGCAGGAATTTGAGGGGTAATGCTTTTTACATCGCTATTTTGGGCGCGATTACGTAGCGCATGATCCATTAAAACGATGGCTAACATGGCTTCTGCAATGGGGGTTGCGCGAATACCAACGCAGGGGTCATGCCGTCCTGTAGTGATAACTTCGGTAGGTTGTCCGTGAATATCGACGCTACGTCCTGCTAGGCGCAAACTGGAGGTAGGTTTTAAGGCGATGCTGACGGTGATGTCTTGTCCTGAAGAAATGCCGCCTAAAATACCACCTGCATGATTGCTTAAAAAGCCTTCAGGGGTAATTTCATCGCGGTTATCTGTGCCTTTCATGGTCACTGCGTCAAAGCCCGCGCCAATTTCTACCCCTTTCACGGCGTTAATACTCATCATGGCATGGGCAATGTCGGCATCTAAGCGGTCAAATACGGGTTCACCCCAGCCTGCAGGTACTCCACTGGCGATAATATTAACACGCGCTCCAATAGAATTACCTTCTTTAATAAGTGTTTGCATGTACTCTTCCATTTCCCCCACTTTAAACACATCGGGGCAGAAAAAGGCGTTGCGCTCTACTTCATTCCAATCAAAATTATTCATATCAGGCTTTAAAACGCCCAATTGTGATAGATAACCGCGAATTTTAACGCCATAGCGTTCAGCTAAATATTTTTTCGCAACCGCGCCCGCCGCGACACGCACAGCAGTTTCACGGGCGGACGAGCGTCCGCCACCGCGATAATCGCGAATACCATATTTTTGTTGGTAGGCATAATCAGCATGAGCAGGACGAAATTGGTCTTTAATTTTGCCGTAGTCTTTGGAGCGTTGGTCGGTGTTTTCTATGAGTAAGGCGATGGGGCAACCTGTCGTTTTTCCTTCAAAAACGCCTGAGAGAATTTTAACGGTGTCTTCTTCGCGCCGTTGGGTTGTGTAGCGGGATTGTCCCGGTTTACGGCGGTCTAAATCGGGTTGAATATCCGCTTCGCTTAAGGACATATTGGGCGGGCAACCGTCCACAATACATCCAATAGCAAGCCCATGACTTTCACCAAAGCTTGTAACGGTGAATGCCGTTCCTATTGTGTTGCCTGACATTCAAGCACCTCAGTTGTTGTAAAAGGGGAGGAAAGGGGGGATACGGGCGTGTAGTTAAGGGTGTGACAGAGGCATTGTGCAAATTGCATACTCACGTGAGCAATGTCGTCTGTGATGCCAAAATCGGCCAGTTGTGTTACTTGTAAGTCGGGATATCCACAGGGGTTAATGCCATTAAACGGGCTTAAATCCATGTTGATATTAAAGCTTAAACCGTGATAGCTACATCCATGTCGCACCCGTAAACCTAATGCGGCAATTTTGCGGTCATTAACATAAACACCGGGGGCTTTTTCGCGTCGGCTCGCGTGAATTGTGTGTAAGGCTAAATAGTCAATAACGGCTTGTTCTAGTGCCGTTACCAGTTGACGTATTCCCCAATCATGGCGTTTTAGGTCCATGAGTATATAAACAACCAGTTGTCCTAAGCCGTGATAGGTGACTTGCCCGCCTCTATCTATGGGCTGTACAGGAATCGTGCCTGTATCCAACAGGTGTTCGGTTTTCCCTGCTTGTCCTAGTGTGTAAATAGGATGGTGTTCTAAAAACCAAAGTTCATCAGGTGTTTGTGCTGTACGTTCATTGGTAAATGTTTGCATCGCCTGATAAATAGGAGCGTAGGGAACTTGTCCCAGATAACGAATGATAACGGTGTCCACGATAGACTGCTTGCAAAAAGTATAAGGATAGATGAACAACGGATAATATCACTTGAAGCGGTATGTGTCTTAATCAGTATTTACTGCGTTTGCAAAGATAAAACTTGTCATTGTTATAAGGGGAATATGTACAGGGTGGTGCAATAGGATTACCTTAACTAAAGGGTTTCATTGCATTCTGTATAGAACCAAAAAGAATAAAGATGATAAAAACAGAACCAAAATAAAATAAGTCCTTATTCAAGTAGCCTGACTGATGCAGAGTGGGCAGTGGTTGAACCACTATTAACTGCGTTATTACCCAAGAAAAAGCTCGCCTGTCCTCATAAATGGGGCTATCGCCTTCTGTTTGATGCGATGCTTTACTAGCTCAAAAATGGCTGTCATTGGGGCAACCTTTCTAAATATTTCCCACTGTATTCAACTATTTATTGGCATTACAAACAATGGAGGAGTTTCTGGGTCATCGATAAACTGATGACAGGCTTACATGAAAATGCTTAGCGGTGGATAGTTTAGGTTTTCCCTTGTTTACACACTGCACAAAAGCCAATATTAATGATGACCTAGGTTTAATTGAGATGTTCAAGGAGAATCTCGATTACTTTAGGAACAAGCCGATGCCTAAGACGACAATTCTCTTGGATAATGGCTATCAAACCCGCTAAGCCAAAAAAGTTAGCACAAGGTAAAACAGGCTTTGTACCCGTTAAAGCAAGATGGGTAGTAGAACGTTCTAATGCTTGGGTGTTGTGAGTTTTCGCGCACTGCATAATACCAGTACAGAATCGGATAAACTGCCATCTTCTCCAATGTGTTCAACGATAAATTCTAGTTTTTGATAGCGATTATCGCGGGTTAATTGTTGTTCAACAATGGTTGGTGATACAACCAGTGAATGATAGGTTAATTCGCCTACTTTATAATCTTTGCGTTGTGCTAAAACAAACCAAATCAATAATCCATTGGGTTTTAACAGTTCGAGTGTGTTGGTAAATATATTCTCGAATTCATCTACAGACTCGGCTATGTTTTCTAAACAAAAACTCATGATGAGAACATCATAACGTTTTTTAAAATCTATCCCGAGTGGGTATTTTTGTTTTCCATCACAATGAAGTAACTGTCCAATTTTTTGTCTCACAAGGGTGTTGCGTTGTGCAATTTCTTCTGCCGTTATGTCCGCATCGGGTATGCCTGCAAGGGCTTTTTCATCTTGTAATGCTTTAATAACAAAACTATCCCAATTAAACGCATCTGTATCTCCTGCCGTCCATGTGCGAATTTCTTCTAAATTAGCAGGGACAAAATCGCACATGTCAATTTCTTTACACACGGTCGCAATATGCAAAATAGAAGAAATAATTGGACCGCAAGCAAAATCTAATACTTGAGCATTAGATAAATCTTGTTCTTGAACACAGCGGGCTAAAAAACGACTGCATCTATCGTTTACACCATCGGTGGTTAGAAAATATTCGTTTAAATAATTGCGTACATCAAACTGTTGATAGTCTTTTAAAACAGCATCGGTCATTATTTCTACCCCATTAAATAATTAATTTACTTAAAAATTCAGCTAAAATATCCCACGCAATGTTACCCTAATTTATGTTACAATGTGGCATTTTTCTACAGCAGAAATCACCCTAATTTTACTAGGAACAGAGGCACTGTAATGGAACGGTTTGCTAAAGAAGTTCTTCCCATTAATATCGAAGATGAGATGAAACAATCTTATCTCGATTATGCAATGAGTGTCATTGTGGGGAGAGCATTACCCGATGTACGGGATGGTTTAAAACCTGTACATCGTCGCGCCTTATTTGCCATGCATGAGTTAGGCACGGACTGGAATAAACCTTATAAAAAATCAGCCCGTATTGTTGGGGATGTTATTGGTAAATATCACCCTCATGGCGACAGTGCAGTTTATGACACTATCGTCCGCATGGCACAAGATTTTTCTTTACGTTATTTGCTGGTTGATGGACAAGGTAACTTTGGTTCTATTGATGGTGATGCACCCGCCGCAATGCGTTATACCGAAGTACGGATGGCAAAAATTGCCCACGAATTATTAGCCGATTTAGAAAAAGAAACCGTCGATTTTGTCCCTAACTATGACGGTTCTGAACAAGAACCCAGTGTATTTCCTACCCGCATTCCTAATCTCTTAGTTAATGGTTCTAGTGGCATTGCCGTTGGGATGGCAACCAATATTCCGCCGCACAATTTGCGTGAAGTGGTTAGTGCCTGTATTGCTTTAATTGATGAGCCTGAATTAGATATTAATGCGCTGATGAAGTTTATTCCTGGCCCTGACTTTCCAACGGCTGCGATGATTAATGGCGCGAGTGGAATTGTTGAAGCCTATCACACAGGACGTGGACGCATTTATGTACGTTCTAAAACCACGATAGAGCAAGACGATAACACGGGCAAAGAAAAGATTGTTGTTAATGAATTGCCTTATCAAGTGAATAAAGCCCGCTTGCAGGAAAAAATTGCCGAACTCGTCAAAGAGAAAAAAATCGACGGCATTACTGAAATGCGTGACGAATCGGACAAGGACGGCATCCGCTTAGTGATTGAAGTCCGACGGGGCGAATCGGCAGAAGTAGTGCTGAATAATTTATACCAACAAACACAACTGCAAACGGTTTTCGGCATTAATATTGTTGCATTAGTTGATGGTCAGCCACGTATTTTAAACTTAAAGCAGTTATTAGAACTGTTCCTACGTCATCGCCGTGAAGTTGTCACCCGTCGTACCCTGTTTGAATTACGCAAAGCCCGAGAACGGGCGCATATTTTAGAAGGCTTAGCCGTTGCCTTAAATAATATTGATGACATGATAACCCTGATTAAGGCCGCTAAAACCTCTCAAGAAGCGCGTGAAGGTTTATTAGCCCGTCAATGGTCAGCGAGTTTAATTAAAACCATGATGCAAGGTGATGCCGCCTATGCGTCTCGCCCCACCACCTTACCCGCAGAACTGGGATTAGAGGGCGAATATTATCACCTGTCAGAAGTACAAGCCCAAGCCATTTTAGAATTACGCCTGCACCGTTTAACAGGCTTAGAACAAGATAAAATTCTTGAAGAATACAAAGGGCTATTAACCCAAATTCACGAACTGTTAGCCATTTTAAACAGCGGTGAACGCCTGATGCAAGTCATCCGCGAAGAATTGCAAGCCATTGTGACCGAATATGGCGATGAACGCCGTACAGAAATCGTCTTAGACCATCGTGACTTAAATATTGAAGATTTAATTCCTGATGAATCGGTTGTCGTCACGCTCTCCCACGAAGGGTATGTTAAATCACAAGTATTAAGCCTTTATCAAGCACAAAAACGGGGCGGGAAAGGCAAAGCCGCAACCCAGATGAAAGAAGAAGATTTCATCGATAAATTATTTATTGCTAGCACGCACGACAAGATTTTATGCTTTACCAGTGCGGGGAAAATTTACTGGCTAAAAGTCTATGAATTGCCGCAAGCAGGGCGGAATGCACGCGGTAAACCCATTGTTAATTTATTGCCATTAGAAGAAGGTGAACGGGTCAACGCCATTTTACCCGTGCGCGAATTTACCGAAAATCGCTACATTTTTATGGCAACCATATTTGGCACGGTCAAAAAAACCCCTTTAACCGAGTTTTCGCGTCCCCGTGCTAACGGCATCATTGCATTGGCATTAGACGAAGGCGACCAACTGGTCAACGTTGCTATTACAGATGGACAACAAGATGTAATGTTATTCAGCAATCATGGCAAAGCCGTGCGCTTTACTGAAGATGCCGTGCGCTCAGTTGGACGGACAGCACGCGGTGTGCGTGGTATCTCTTTGGATAAAGAAGATAAAGTTATTTCTCTGATTATTGCCGAAGCGGGCGGAACGATTCTAACCGCAACAGAGAATGGCTATGGCAAGCGCACACCCATTGCAGATTATCCAACGAAAGGACGTGGCACAAAAGGGGTTATTTCTATTAAAACCTCTGAACGTAACGGTTTAGTTGTGGGCGCGGTACAAGTGCAAGACAATGATGATTTAATGCTGATTAGTAATCGCGGCACATTGGTTCGCACCCCTGCTGCGGGTATTTCCGTCGTAAGTCGTAATACACAAGGGGTAGGCTTGATTCGACTGGTTGATGGAGAATTATTAGTTGGCGTAGAGAAAATAATGGAATTACAAGGGGATGAGATTATTGATGTAGCCGTAGATGACGACATCCTTAACGATACACTTGCTAATAACGGCGCGTCAGATGACCCATCACCCGATGATACCTCGCCATTAAGTTAAGCGGAATAACGCGGATACCACCGCTTTAAGCAGTGTTATCCGTTAGTTAGTAGTGCTAGATAGCAATGGATAAAAATGGTAATTGTCTAAATCGGGACTTTTAGAATTAAAAACAGTAATTGCATGGATAATTCTGCCAATCCTGATTTAGACAATCTCATATCAAGCAAAGAACTTAACTTCTTATCTAGGCTATTTTTTACTTACCGTCTTTTCTTTGGTGTTGGTTCTTCCTCCTCCTCCTCTTCTTCTTCTTCGTCTTCGTCCTCCTCATAGTCCTCGTCGTCGTCTTCTGATTCTTCCTCATTATCTTCAATTTGCCAACGACTGATTAATTCATTGAGGAATTCCTCCTCTTCTTCTGACATATCATCAACACCAATCAAGGTTTCAATGTCCTGAATAATCCGTGCTAACAACTCACCAGATAAATATTCGCCCAATAAATCAATGGATTCTTCAAGCAATTCTTCATCATCTAACTGCTTAAGTGCGTTGCGTAATAAGCGGGCCGTTTTCATTTTCACGCCCAACAATTCAAGCAGCGTATCCATGTAAGTCGTGATTTCGTCTATTTCTTCATCACTAACATCATCATCTGCCCCTGCCGCAGACATAATTATCATTGCAAGACGCAACTCTAAGGGATAATCTCCCATCGCCTCCAGCATCTCTTGATAATCCTCGTCGCTCATTTCAGCAAATTCGGTTTCCCAATCGCCTAATACAGATTCATCATCATCAGACCATGATTCTTCATCAATTTCAAAGTTATCCAGTTGTTTAATAATCCAGCAATCACCACTATTAAACTCAGGATTTACCAGATAACGATAAGGAATATAACAATATCCATTGTCGCCCCAGTCTGCTCCCCATGAGTTGCGCACGATAAACATTTGGTCATTGTCTGAATAACCCACGCATAACATCGCATGTCCACCATGTGACGCGCGAGCAGTTTCTTGTGGGGAAGGCATGGGAACTAAGCCTTTTTTTCTTTGAGAATCAAAAGATTTAAATAAGGAAATGCCAAAAATAATCGGATGTCCTTCTGCTAACGCTGATTTCCAAGCCGTTAAATCCACAGGCACTAATTCAACGCTTTCAACCAAAAATTGAGCGGCTTCATTATAAGATTCCTCATCAGGTTCACTGGTAACAGCCTTTACGTCAAACACCCATGTTTCTTCTGAACACGCACCATATTCACGTAAACCCTCAATTGCATCGGAAATAAAAGAACCACTGTCTTTCTCTTCCCAACTGCGATAAGAACGGGCGTTATAATAGATAAATAAACGGCTTACATTATAAGAATCTTCGCCTAAATGACGTTTTGCTAAGTATTCATACGCACCTGCAACCGCATTTGCAACGCAACTACTGGTATTTTCTTGGTCTTCTACTTCCGTCATATAAGGACGTAAATCGACTTTGGCGGGTAACTTTTTCTTGCCTAGTTGTGATGCAAACGGTTTGGCTTGCGCATCGGGTTTGGCGTAGTGATACCCTGAAAGTTGACGTTCTGTCCCGTCAGCGCGGGTAATTTTGATGTGAGACATGGTGCATAATCCTGATAATGCAAAAATTGCCTATGGTTGTGACTAACGTTCACGTAAAGCCTCATCGTGAACTTTTTTGAGCGGTTTTAATAAATAATTAAGCAGGGTTTTTTTGCCCGTGAGTATATCTACATTAACCGTCATGCCGGGAATAATTGGTAATGATTTATCCCCATTACTTAAAAAATTTTGCTCTGTACGCAGTTGTATTAAAAAGAAAGCTTCGTTGCGTTCATTTAAGATGGTATCCGCACTGATATGTTCTAAATGGGCTTGTAAACCGCCAAAAATAGAAAAATCATAAGCGGTAAATTTTATCATGGCGACTTGTCCGGGATGTAAAAAAGCAATATCAGAAGGACGTATTTGTGCTTCAATTAATAACGTATCTTCTAACGGTACAATTTCCACCAAATCCATTCCCGGTTGTACTACACCACCAACCGTTGTTACTTTAACGCGCTTAATCGTACCTTTTACAGGAGAACGCACCAGCGTGCGGGTTACGCGGTCTTCTAGTGCAAGCCCTGATTCTGCGTTTCTGGCTAATTCAGCTTTATTATCATTAAGTTCAGTTAATGCACTCGCTCGAAAAGTGGCGGCAATTTCTTTGCTTTTCCGTTCCGATTCATCAACAGCCGTTTCTGCACGCGGAATACTTAAGCGAATACCTTCTAAATTACCTTTTAAATCACTGGCTTCTCGTTGTAAGCGTAAAAGTTCAACTTCTGACATTACGCCTTTTTTTACCAATGGTTCGGTAATATCCAATTCTTTTTTTACCAAGTCATAACTACGTTGTAACTGGGTTAATTTTGATTTTAATTCATTAATTTCTTGGTTTTTTTGTCGTTTTTGTTGGGTTAAAATATCTAAATTTGCTTGTAAGGCTTGTTGGCGCGAGTTGGCTAAAGCGACTTCATTTTTAAAAAAACTGAGTTGTTCATTGGTTAATTTGGTGGGGAGTGTAAATAATTTTCCTTCAGATTCTGCGGTTAAGCGGGCAACTTTGGCTTGTAGTTCTACAATGTTCACCTTATTTTCCCGAAAGGAAGAGGAAAAACGGGTATCATCTATCCGCAGTAAAATCTGTCCTTTTTCAACAATATCACCCGCTTTCACGGATAATTCAGAAATAATTCCCCCTTCTAAGTTTTGGACAATTTGCACTTGACTGGATGGAATAACTTTACCGATACCACGTGTTACCTCATCTAACGTTGCATAATTTGCCCAAATGCCTGCCGTTAATAAAAAAAGGAGTGTTAACCAAGTGATAAGATGACTCCAAACACTTGGCGAAGGAGTCAGAAGAGGGGGATACTCACGCATAAGGATTATTCACTTTATTTTTAATCATCAGAGGGAATGAAGCGTAATAATTTATAGTCAATCAGGTCATATAGAACCCATTTGAAGTTTTAGATGGAAAATAGGCAAGATGAGGTAGTGTTAAAAAAACATAAAAGAATAAGCGTAGTCATTATCGCCGTTAGGATTTTTAACATAGACAGGTATAAAAAGTGACTGCATTGATAGTTCTGATTGTCTGTGTATCTGAATATCTTGATTTAGACAGTCTCTTATTGGGGAAATAACGGATTTTCCAGTATTACCAGAATGTTGAAGCACACGCTTAAGTAAAACTTGAATAATGATGTTTTATCACGCTTTATTTTCAAGCAGTTGTTTAATCTGTTGTTGTAAGAGTTTTTCTATACTTAAACCTTGAGCCGTTGCTAGCTTTTTTAAGGCAGCACGTTCTGCAAAACTTAATTTAATATGTAGTTGCACTTGTGGGTCAAATGGCGCATTTTTTACGTTTTCTGTCATCATGGTATAAATTTGTCCTGTATTGTTATGTTGCTTTGTGTCTGTTAATAGAAGAATGGTCTGAATCAGGGTTTTTAGCGTTGGCAGGGTTTACATATATTCATAATAATATCAACGCTGTTACGCTTAAGCATTCCCATTCAGACCATTTTGCATTACTCGCCTAAATACACTTCAATCACACGCGGATTTGCTTGAATGTCCGTCATATTTCCTTCTGCTAATACTTGCCCTTCGTGTAGCACTGTCACGGTTTTAGCAATCGAGCGTACAAAAGCCATATCGTGTTCAACCACCACAACCGCATGACGACCAGCAAGCGAGTTGAGTAGTTCAGCAGTGCGTTCTATCTCGTGTTGCGTCATTCCTGCAACGGGTTCATCTAGCAGGAGTAAATAAGGTTCTTGTACCAATAACATGCCGATTTCTAACCATTGTTTTTGTCCATGCGCGAGTAAGCCTGCACGTCGTTGTACGTGGTTGGTTAAGCCAATGAGGTTTAGAACTTCATCAATGCGGTCGCGCTGTTCTGGTGTTAAGCGCGCAAATAGGCTAGACCACACGCCCTTATGTGTGCGCAAAGCCAACTCTAAATTTTCTAACACGCTGTGGTTTTCAAATACAGTGGGTTTTTGAAATTTGCGCCCTATGCCTGCGGCTGCAATTTCTGGTTCTGAATATTGTGTTAAATCAATCCATTGTCCAAAAAAAGCTGAGCCGCTATCGGGGCGGGTTTTGCCTGTGATGACATCCATCATCGTGGTTTTACCCGCACCATTTGCGCCGACAACGCAACGTAATTCGCCACGTTTTACGTAGAAATTTAGGTTATTTAACGCTTTAAAACCATCAAAACTAACGGTGATGTTTTCTAAATATAAGACAGTATCGTGGGATAAATCCAAGTTAACGGAATGTATGGGTGGCATGACCATTTTAAACACGCGGTCACGTCGCCAAAATTGCCGACCACGCGCTAACCACGGCGGTGTATTATCTGTGTTGGGTGCGGAAGCGGTGAGTGTCATTTGTTTTCCTTTCCTTTAAAAAGACCGATTAAACCGCGTGGTAAAAAGAGCGTTACGATAATAAATAAACCCCCTAACACATATAGCCATAAGTCAGGATAAGCGACCGTAAACCAGCTTTTTGCACCGTTCACAACACCCGCCCCTATCATGCCACCAATAAGGGTGCTACGTCCGCCAACGGCAACCCAGATAACCATTTCAATGGAGTTTGCGGGGGCTAGTTCGCCGGGGTTAATAATGCCAACTTGTGGCACGTATAACGCGCCCGCAATGCCACAAATCATAGCGGAAACAACCCATATAAATAATTTATAATACAATGGATTGTATCCACAAAACATAACACGACTTTCTGCGTCACGAATCGCTGTTAGTACTCGTCCTAATTTGCTGGTAACAAGAAAACGACACAGTAAGTAAACTAATAACAGGGCGGTAGCCGTGATGATGTATAGCGCGAGGCGGGTGCTGTGTTCTTGAATCGAATAGCCCAGAATAAATTTAAAATCGGTTAAACCATTGTTGCCACCAAATCCTGTTTCATTACGGAAAAACAGGAGCATAAACGCAAAAGTCATGGCTTGAGTGATAATGGAAAAATACACGCCTTTAATACGAGAGCGAAACGCAAACCAGCCAAAAATAAACGCGAGTAGCGCGGGAATTAATAAAATCATCAACAGGGTAAAGGCAAAGCTGTCAAATCCGTACCAGTACCAAGGAAGCGATTGCCAGTTAAGAAATACCATAAAATCAGGGAGTTCACTACGATAAACACCCAGCCCCGCCATACTGCGCATGAGGTACATGCCCATTGCATAGCCACCTAGCGCGAAAAATACGCCATGTCCTAAGCTGAGAATACCCGCATAACCCCAAATTAAATCAATCGCTAGAGCAACCATTGCATAGCAGAGAAATTTGCCAAGTAAGGGAATAAGGTAGTCAGGAACGTATCCTGTACTGCTGGGGTCTAATTGGGTATTTAGTAGTGGAATGCCAACAATACCAACAAGGGCAACCAGCACTAGAGCAAGCCACGCAAGTGGGCTGTGTAGGGTATAAAAACGCTTTAATATCATTTGGCTTATGTCCTTGAGTCTTTAGTTTTCAACAAATCGCCCTTTGAGCGCGAATAAACCTTGTGGGCGTTTTTGAATAAATAGGATGATAAAGACCAACATTAATATTTTGGCCATCACCGCACCGACTTCAGGCTCTAAAAATTTGCTTAACATGCCTAAACCCAAAGCACCAAAGACTGCACCCGCAATGTTGCCAACACCACCTAACACAACGACCATAAAAGAATCAATGATATAACTTTGTCCTAATTCAGGGCCAACGTTGCCAATTTGTGACAGTGCAACCCCCCCTAAGCCTGCGACACCAGAACCTAGTCCAAACGTCCACATGTCCACATGAGCCGTGCGAATTCCCATACATGCTGCCATTTGCCGATTTTGGGTAACGGCACGCACTTTTAAACCTAATGGTGTATGACGCAAAATAAACCAAACGAGAAATACGACAAAAATCACAAAGCCAATAATGGCTAATCGGTTGTAAGGTAAAACTAAATTATTGGCAACTTCAATACCGCCTGATAACCAGCTAGGATTTGCAACTTGCACATTTTGCGCGCCAAAGAGTAACCGCACGGTTTGAATTAAAATTAAGCCAATCCCCCATGTTGCGAGTAACGTTTCTAATGGGCGGTTGTACAAAAAACGAATAATACTGCGCTCTAAGACCACACCAACGCTCGCACTGACTAGAAAAGCAACCGGTAAGGCTAGCAATAAGTACCAATCAAATAGACTGGCGGGTAAATAATCACGGAATAGATTCTGCACAACATAAGTGCTATACGCGCCGAGCATTAACATTTCCCCATGTGCCATGTTAATAACGCCCATCAGTCCAAATGTAATCGCTAATCCTAAGGCGGCAAGTAATAAAATACTGCCTAAACTCAAGCCATAAAAAAGATTTCCCCATTGAGCAATTCGCTGCTGTTGCGCTTCGAGGGCATTTAGCATGGTGCTGGCGGTAGCACGGATTTCTTCATCCGTTTCTACAAAACTGCCATCGGGATTTTTTGCTAATAAGGGGGTGAGTAATGCGGTAAATTCACTGGACTGTACATCTTGCATTAAGTGCAAAGCATTTAGGCGGGTTTGACGGTCGGTACTGCTTAATTCAATTTGAGCGAGGGCAATTTTTAACGTTTGGTTAATTTTGGGGTCTTGTTCACGGGCGATAGCGGTTTTTAGAAATGCTTCCGCCCCTTCGGGGGGACGTTTGCGCAATTCCTCTGCGGCTTGTAAGCGGATAACGGGGTCTTTAACATTCAGTTGTAATTGTCCGATAGCAGGTAATAAAGCCCGACGGAGTGCATTGTTAATACTGGGTAATTCTTTAAAAGTTAAGCCTGTAGTATCAATAGTTTCACCCGTTGACACGTCTTTTGCCTGTTGCCCTGTGATTATTAAAACCCGTTGATTATCGGTAATACGCAATTGTTCATCGCGCAATGCTTCCAAAATTTTTAAACCGCGTTCATCGCCAACCGTAGCAAACTGTTGAATTGCTGTGATTAATGTTGAGCGGTCTGTTGCTTGGCTTAATGTGCTAACAGCGGTTTCAAATGTTTCAGCCTGTAGCGGTTGTATTAGACATAAAAGCCAGATAAATCCAATCAAATAACGTGTCATGATAATAGGCTTATTAAGTAAGGGACAAAAATAAGGGCGAATAAATTCGCCCTTACACCAACCGCTTAGAAATTATCTTTAAACACGGCTTTTTCACGCGCTGCTTCGCGGGTGATTAGATTCTTTTTCAATAACTCCTGCAATTTTTGGTCTAAGGTCTGCATTCCTTCTTTACTCCCTGTTTGAATTGCAGAATACATTTGTGCCGCTTTATTTTCGCGGATTAAGTTACGAATCGCAGGATTACACACCATGATTTCATGCACAGCAATCCGTCCACCGCCTACTTTTTTCAACAAACTTTGTGAAATAACGGCTTGTAAAGATTCTGAAATCATTGTGCGGATGGTGTCTTTTTCTTCCGTAGGAAAGACTTCTACAATACGCGCAATCGTTTTAGCCGCAGAGGAGGTATGCAATGTGCCAAACACCGCGTGACCTGTTTCAGCAGCGGATAAGGCAAGGCGAATAGTTTCTAAATCGCGCATTTCCCCAACCAGAATAACGTCAGGGTCTTGGCGCAGGGCGGAGCGCAGGGCTTCAGTAAAGCCTAAGGTATCACGACGGACTTCACGTTGAGTAATTAAGCTATTTTTGGGTTCATGCACAAATTCGATGGGGTCTTCAATCGTTAAAATATGCCCATATTCTTCCTCATTCCGATAATTCATCATCGCCGCAAGGGTGGTTGATTTTCCTGACCCTGTCCCGCCCGTTACCAAGACAATTCCACGTGGTGCCATTGCAAATTGTTTAAAAATATTCGGTGCGTTTAACTGCTCAAGGCTTAAAATCTTGGATGGAATCGTGCGAATAACCGCACCCGCGCCCCGATTTTGATTGTAAGCATTGACCCGAAAACGGGCAAGATTTGGAATTTCAAAAGAAAAGTCGCATTCTAAATATTTCTCATACTCTTTACGCTGACTGTCGTTCATGATGTCATAAACCATGTCACGCACCGTGCTATGATCTAACACATCCACATTGAGGCGGCGCATGTCACCATTCACGCGAATCATGGGTTGTACCCCTGCGGATAAATGAAAGTCAGAAGCCCCATTCTTAACACCGAACGCTAAAATTTCGCCTATATCCATAATTAAACCCTCTTTTGCGTTAAAATCATTTGTTTTATAAGGTTTTAGATAACAATCTTTGTACAGTACTCGCGTTAAGTCACATAATAAGCATTATAGCGTCATTATTCTTTTCCTGAATAGCATATTTCCTTTTTATACAACCCTTTTTCCATGATAAATAACATACTACCAACAATCGCTTTACCAACAACGCCTACCTTATCTGTTGCAGGATTACAGTGCATTCGTGATGATAGAGTTCTATTTGATAATCTTAACTTTAGTGTTTCTGGGGGGGAGGTTTTACAAATTGAAGGACGTAACGGTAGCGGTAAAACCAGCTTATTACGCATTTTATGTGGGCTTGCACTACCAACAGAAGGCATTGTCTATTGGCAGGGTCAAGATATTTTAGACTTGCAAGGAGACTATTGGGAAAATTTATTGTATATCGGACACTTAGCGGGTATTAAAGTTGAATTAACCCCATTAGAAAATTTGCAAGTAACCCGCGCGTTAGCCAGCCAAACAACCGATATAGATTTAACGGACGCGCTTGCAATTATTGGATTGCGCGGATTTGAAGATGTCCCTGTGCGCACACTGTCAGCAGGACAACAACGTCGTGTTGCATTGGCTCGGCTGCTGGTTTGCAATGTGCCATTATGGATTTTAGACGAGCCATTTACCTCATTGGATAAAGCGGCTATTCAGATGATTGAAGGATTACTAGATGCACACGCGCAACGCGGCAACTTGGTTGTATTAACGTCACATCACACGGTTAATTGTCAACAAGCACGGTGTTTGGATTTGAATGATTAACCCGCTTTGCAAGATGGATAGAATCCCCGACTCTGCGACACAGTAGATATTTTGCCCTAAGCAGGGATAAACAAATATAATGACGACTTAAAACACTTAAAAACGCTGTATAAATCCTTATTCTGCCTTTTTTGCTTATGGACATTCCAGTATGAACGAACATATTTTTGACCAACAATTGCAACGTTATCGTAATGATTTAGCTGTTATTTTAAAGTCATTACAAGACGTTACATTAATGATAGGCAATAAAGAATTAACAGACTGGGTCAGCGAATTGCGCGTGCGTACCACAGACCCGTTTATGTTCGTGGTTGTTGGTGAGGTAAAAGCAGGAAAAAGTAGTTTTATTAATGCGTTGTTAAAACGAGAAGTCTGTAAAGTTGCACCTGACCCTTGTACGGATACTGTCCAACAAATTGTTTATGGCGAAAAAGAAAGTGTTCAAGTCATTAACGAGCATTTGAAAAAAATCATGTTACCTGTTGATATTTTGCAAGAATTAGCCATTGTCGACACGCCCGGTACAAACAATGTCACGATTAAAGAACATCAGGAAATTACAGAGCATTTTATTCCACATAGTGATTTAATTATTTTTGTTTTTCCTTGTATTAATCCCTATCAACAATCTGCATGGAAGTTTTTAAGTTATATTCATACAGAATGGCATAAAAAAGTTATTTTTATTTTACAACAAGCTGATTTACTGAAACTTAATCCTGAAGGATTAGACATTAATCGCAATAATGTTGTGCGGGAAGCACAAAAACGTGGAATTGAAAACCCGCAGACGTTTTGTGTTTCTGCAAAAGATGAGTTAGAACAACGTGTTGATGAAAGCGGATTCGATGATATTCGTTCATACATTCAAGAGAATATTACGGGCAGTAATGCCGTTATCCTCAAATTAAAAAATGGTATTGAAACCGCAAACCATATTATTGAACAAATCCAAAAGGGTTTACAGCTACGTGCGGCACAATTGGAAGTTGACCAAGCCTTTCGCTTAGAAGTTAAGCAGTTACTCGAACAACGAGAAATCCATTCGATTAATGAAGTTGACCGCGTGATTGAATATACTTTAGAAGGATATCATAAAGTTGCACTGACATTAGAGCAGGAAATGGATACGCAACTGGGGTTTTTTAGCTTACTGGGGCGTTCTGTGATGACGTTACCCTTGTTAAACAAATTAACCACGAAAAAATCATTTTCCGCATGGTTTGAGGATTTTAAGGACAGACTACAGCAAGAATTAACGAATGTTTTACAAGAACGGCTCAACAGTGGCATTTTTGATGTCGCGCATAATGTACAACAAATGGTTGCACAAATTGAGTTAAAAATTCAGGTGAATCAGAAAAACCCCTTAATCAATAACGATTCCGTTTTTACACATATTGCAGAGAGACGTGGCAATATACTCAATGACTTAAAAGAACATTTTGCAATTTTTGTTAAAAATGATAGTAATATGCAGCCTATCACTGATAATAATCCGTTATGGAATATGGTTGCTGTGTTGGCAACAGGTGGAGGAATTGCGGCAACAGGGGGATTGTTAGCCGCCTTAACACAAGGTATTTGGTTAGATATTACGGGGGGTTTGGTTGTCGCGGTGGGCTTGGTGCTGGTAGGCGGCGGGGCGCAATGGAGCAAGCATAAAGTGTTGGCGAATTACCGTGAGACTGTTAAAAAAACCAGCGAGCAGTTAAAACAACGGATTCAGGAACAGCTAAAACCCTACATCCATAATCTGAAGTTTGACGTGGAAAAACATTTTTTAAAATTTGATGCTTATTTAGCAAATGAAGCCAAAGATGTAGAACAACTCCGTATTCAACAACAACAATCTAAACAAGCGTTAAATAAGCTAAATGATGAGTTAAAAAAAGATTATCCCACTATCGTATTGGGATAATACGATGATGTTATTATTAATTAACGGGCCAAAAGCCCATCGCTACCCACTCGTTATCTATACCCATGATAATGCGTGGTTATACTCAAAACACCACAAGGAGTAATAATGAGCAATATCGTTGAAGTGAAAGTGCCTGATATTGGTGATTTTAAAAGTGTCGCTATTATTGAAGTTTTAGTTGCCGTTGGCGACACGGTACAAAAAGACCAATCACTCATCACCCTCGAAAGCGACAAGGCAACGATGGAAGTGCCTTCATCCGCAACAGGCATTGTTAAAGAACTAAAAGTAAAATTGGGGGATCAGGTTTCTGAAGGTTCATTGGTTTTACTGTTAGAAACCAGCGGGACAGTTGCCAGTAAGCCTGCTCCAACGCCTGTCCCTACTGCCCCCGTCTCTGCTCCTAAAGCTGCCAGCGCACCCAGTGATTCTGCTGAGATTCATGCGGAGGTGTTGGTTTTAGGTTCAGGCCCGGGGGGTTATACTGCCGCGTTTCGTGCCGCTGATTTGGGTAAAAAAGTTGTTTTAGTTGAGCGGTTTAGTAGTTTAGGTGGCGTTTGTCTTAATGTGGGATGTATTCCGTCTAAAGCCTTGTTGCATACTGCGGCGGTGGTTACTGAAACCCAAGAAATGGGTAAGCACGGTGTTAGTTTTGCCCAACCGATGATTGATTTGAAAAAACTGGCTGATTGGAAAGACAGCGTTATTAAACGATTAACCAGTGGATTAACGGGATTAGCCAAACAGCGTAAAGTGCAAGTCGTGACGGGGACAGGAAAATTTACTTCTGCCCATACGTTGCAGGTGGAAACGGCAGAAGGGGTAAAA
Organism: Beggiatoa leptomitoformis; assembly: GCF_001305575.3. Classification (NCBI taxonomy): domain Bacteria; kingdom Pseudomonadati; phylum Pseudomonadota; class Gammaproteobacteria; order Thiotrichales; family Thiotrichaceae; genus Beggiatoa; species Beggiatoa leptomitoformis. Next base: position 819,927 of record NZ_CP012373.2, on the reverse strand, counting down.
ACGATTTCTTTTGATACCGCTGTTATTGCTGCTGGTTCACAACCTACTAAAATCCCTAGTTTTCCTTACCATGACCGTCGTTTAATGGATTCTACCGACGCATTGCGTTTAACCGATGTGCCAAAAAAATTATTGGTGATTGGCGGGGGAATTATCGGCTTAGAAATGGCTACCGTTTATGATGCGTTGGGTTCAGAAATCAGCATTGTTGAATTATTGGGCGATTTAATCACAGGGTGTGACCGCGATATTGTAAAGCCCTTGCAAAAACGTATAGAAAAGCGTTATGCAGCTATTTATTTAAATACCAAAGTGACGAAAATTGAAGCGGTTAATGAAGGTTTAAAAGTCTTTTTTGAAGGTGCAAATGCACCCGCTTCTATGGTGTATGACAAGGTTTTAGTGGCTGTTGGCAGAAAACCAAATGGTAAATTAATTGATGCGGATAAAGCGGGCGTAATTGTCAACGATATGGGATTTATTCCTGTTGATAAACAAATGCGCACGAATATTCCACATATTTACGCTATTGGTGATGTGGTTGGTAATCCAATGTTAGCCCATAAAGCGGTGCATGAGGGCAAGATTGCTGCCGAAAATGCCGCTGGACATAAATCCTATTTTGATGCACGCACGATTCCTTCCGTTGCTTATACTGACCCTGAAGTTGCATGGATGGGCATGACGGAAACAGAAGCTAAAGCCAAAGGGGTGGAGTATGAAAAAGGGGTTTTCCCTTGGGCTGCAAGCGGGCGGGCATTGAGTTTAGGACGTGATGAGGGGATGACGAAATTATTGTTTGACCGTAAAACCAAACGCATCATCGGGGCAGGTATTGTAGGGGTTAATGCAGGGGATTTGCTTGCAGAAACCATGTTAGCGTATGAAATGGGTGCCGATGTGCATGATTTAGGGTTAACCATACATGCGCATCCAACATTGTCCGAAACCATTGCTTTCGCGTCTGAAGTTGCAACGGGTGAAATTACAGATTTGTATGCACCCCGTAAAACGCCTTGGGTATAAAATAACATCATTGATAGGACTAGGCGGTATTAATAAGTTGATGACATGCCCTAGCCCATGACAATGAAAAAAGGGAAGTGTTAAACAGGATGGAATAAATAGGTTTTTAAGCAAAAGAACTTTACATCTACTTGTTTAGCACTTCTTTTTTTCTAATATGTTGATAGATTAGCGGAGAAAAAATGATACACCGTCAAATAATATCTTCTTCTGCCATACTTGCCATTAGTTATGATGCAACGACTGAAATACTAGAAGTTGAGTTTCATGATGGCACTGTCTATGAATATCATAAAGTTTCTAAAGGAATTTATGATGACTTTATGCGCGCTTCTTCTAAAGGAACATTTTTTAACGACCGCATTAGAGATGCTTACACCAATACTAGATTGTAACCTTTTAAGAAACAGCGAATTTATTGGTTAACATTAAATATATCGTGGTTTCTGCGTCAATAAATTCATCCTGCCTTTCCCTATATTGCAGACTGTAAAATGAACGGTCAACAAAATACGTCACATCTATTTCATATTTTATTGTCATACTCATACGGACAGGTTATTTCCCAATTGTGATTCCTTTTGTGATTCCCTCTTTATAACGACCAATGGCTATAACCTTTGGCGTTTAAAATTTTCCTGACCCAATGATAACAATAACTTTATTACAGTATAGAATCCTATGATGCCACCCGGTTTACAAGAGTTTTGGCGCGTTACGAGCCTTATTGGGGTAATGTTGACGCTTGGTTTTATCTTTGACCACCCCTTATTTTTTCTTGTGGTGGCGTGTCTGCTTTATCTTAACTGGCATTTATATAACCTTTTTCGTCTGATGCACTGGTTTCGGGAAAAACGCAAAACGCCCTTACCCGATGCGTTTGGTTTATGGGGTGAGACGTTTTATCAATTTTATCGTTTGCAACAACGCAATCGTAAACGTAAGCGCAAACTCACAACCATGTTAAAGCGCATTCGCCGTTCCATTGCCGCTATGCCTGACGCAGCGGTTATTTTAAATGGTAATAATTTTGAAATTGAATGGTTTAATAAAATGGGTCAGGTGCTTTTAGGATTACAAGCACCGCAAGACCGACAACAACCCATTACAAATTTGATTCGCTACCCCAATTTTATGCAGTTTTTAAAAGAAGGGGATAAAGAAGATTCCATTGTTATCACCGCACCCAATGACCCCACGTTGATTTTACGGGTTAATGTTGTTCCTTATGCGGGTAATCGACATTTACTCATTGCGCGTGATATTACTCGCATTCAACGCTTAGAACAGATGCGCCGTGATTTTATTGCCAATGTGTCGCATGAATTACGCACGCCATTAACGGTTATTGCGGGTTTTTTAGAAACGATAAATGACCCTGATGACCCTTGTGCGCAACAATGGCAACGCCCTTTATTGTTAATGACGCAACAAACCGCACGAATGCGCAATATTGTTGATGATTTATTATTGTTATCGCGTTTAGAATCTGAAGTGCATTTAAGCTCGGTAGAGCGCATTGATATTATTGAAATGTTGCAAGATATTTGCGAAGAGGCACAAATTTTAAGCGGTGAGCAAAATCATCATATTACGTTAGAAACCGATGAAGACGCTATTTTATATGGACACGCAGAAGAAATTCGCAGCGCGTTTTCTAATTTAATTTTTAATGCTATTCGTTATACCCCAGCGGAAGGTGATATCAATGTTCGCTGGTATAGTGATACAAACGGCTTACATTTAGAAGTACACGACACAGGCGAGGGCATTCCGCCTGAACATATTCCGCGTTTAACCGAACGTTTTTATCGGGTTGACATTGCACGCTCGCGTAATCGTGGGGGAACAGGGCTAGGATTAGCCATTGTTAAACACGTATTAAATCGGCATAAAGGGCATTTACGGATTGCTAGCACCGTTGGAGAGGGAAGCACTTTTTGGTGTGAGTTTCCACATGATGCGAACAAGGCGCAATATGAGAGAATGCACGAAATGTTATAAGTATGAATAACCTTATATTTTATAACTTATCATGATAATACGGATACCATCGCTGGTATCCGTTGTTTGTTTTTAATCCTATTTACTTGATATTTCAGTGTTTACGCGGTGTTTCAGTACTGTTAGAAAACGCACCGATGACTTTATCCATCAACGCAAATAATAATTCCACGCTATATCCTGCTAAAAAAGCCAATGCTAACGGCGATAATGCACTAAAAGATGCAACATTTGGCTCGGTAAACCAACCAATGGCTAAACCTGATAACGCGCCTAGTTGTATTCGCAACCGATAGCTAATATTGGATTCTTTGACATACGTCAATTCTCTAATTTCCACCGTTAAAACACGCAATACGTATGCAGATGCTCCTAATAATCCATATAAAACAGGTAGTAAATACAATTGTAAGGCGCGTAAAATAAATTGTCTTTCCTGCAACAAAATATCCATACGCATTGCGGTTTCGGGTGTATAGGAACTGATTGTGGAGCTTGTCGCGGGTTGCAAAATAGTAGGCGACAAAAATAACTCCCCTTGGTCAGTTGTTTGCTGAAAAAGTGCGCGGGTATTTGTTTGTATAACGCTGTCTGTACTAGCCGTGCTGGCTGTGCTAGTGGTCGTGTCTGTTGTAGCAGTGGTTTCTGTTGTGTTGTTAGCCGTATCAGAGTTAAAAATAAATACCGACCATGAAGATGAATTTTTAAGAATCTCATAATTCGCCATCAAACGGTTGCGTAAATCTTCTAATTGCGCATTTAAGTTATTTATCTCACGATCAACTGACCATTGTTCAATCGGAACACGTTGTTTAATACTGTCTAATTCAGCAATAATGGCTTCAATCTGCGTGGACAGTTTCACAACTGGGCTTACACGCATAGATGCCATTAGCCAATAGACTTGTACAAACAATAAAATAAATAAAATAAATAGGCTACCTGCCTGATATACCTTTACGGTACGTTTTGCCTCAGAATCTTGTATGTTTACCAGCGATAATTTTGAGGATTTACTTTTAATCTGTTCTAACGCTTGTAGCTCTTCTTCATTAAACACACCACAGGCGCGTAAGCTGCTGACAGAAACAGGATAAACTGCTTTTGCAATGGCATTAAATGCGTGCCAAAACAGAACTTCTCGCTCGGCTGTCCATTCACGTTTTTTTAGCCAATATTTCGCGCTCACAACGGTAGAAATCACGTTTTCATCAATATCTAAGCCTTTTTTTGAGGCGTAGGTTATCAATAAGTTAGCTTCATCAATATAACGTATCATGTGGGCAGTCGCTTCAGAAGCTTCTTCAACTGACACCTTGTTAGGGGGGTTAGACTTTGTCGCAGTAACCGCCTGTGTATCAGGCGGAATATTGGGGGATTCAACGGTTTCAGGCAACACATTATCCGTTGCAAGAACAGCCGTTTCTGGTTTTATTTCGAGAGTTTCCGCATTCACGACGAATTACCTGCTATTTCACCAAAATTTGATAGGAGCAAGGGGTTTGTTCACACATTAACGGCGTATCGTCGGCAAATACAACATCTACACGCCATACCCCTGTTGGCACGCTTTCCCGACCGCTAGAAATTCGCAAATCAAAAACACCATTGCGCTTAATCTCATCTTGCAACTGGTCTTTTAAAACAGCAAGTTGTGCGGCATCTGAGGGGATGGCATCAACCGCCGTTTCAAAGCGAAAACCAACCACAGGATAAGCACGAAACCATTTGTGACGAATGGGTAGTTTAGCGGGTCTGTTCAATTCGCGTAAAAAATCGCTGCCGCCTTTAATGCTCATCCATAAGTACAAAGGTGAACCACTGGGCGCGGAATCGGAATAGGCGGTTAAAGGGTCTTTAGATTCGGTAATCATGTCTGTCCAGATAGCATTGACTGAAGGCAATACAGTACGAATCATATAACGACAAGGCTGATTTCTATCACAAGTAACGGGCGATTCATCGGCGAACAATATATCCAATCGCCAAACACCGGGGCGTGTGTTTTGCTCGGCTGTTAAATTAGTTGATAAACGATAAATATCTAAAACATCAGGTGGCGGTGGCGTTTGTTCGGTTCGTGAACGGGCTTGATTTGGATTAACACGTCTTTCTCGATTGGCATCAAACGTAGTGACATACGTGAGTGGTGACTCTCCTTCACTGGTCCAACGGGCTTTTAACGGTAATTTATTATCGTTTTGCAACCCACTAATAAAAGGGTCTTCTGCTTTTAAAATGAGTAGAAAATAGAGGGCTTCATGTGATGGTGCGGCACGCTGGTAAAGTTTGCGTGAATTAGCAGGACTATCCGCCCAACTACTGGCTAGTACATTTAAAGGGGGTTCAGCGAAGACCGATGGTGTTGTACATAACAGCAAGCCAATACACAACCCTGTTTTTATTAGTATAAGTAATGATTTATTCATCGGAGAATGCTCCATAATAAGGCATGAATGAAAACTATAACATGCTTTATTCAATCAACATACGCTTAAACCGTGACAATCTGCTATGTTTCTTCGCTGGTGCTAAATCAGTTAGGCGTTGTGGTGGGGAACATCATCAAATAACGTGATTGATAAGGTCGCCTACTCGGCTAATTTTATACTTTCCGTCACGTTGTTTAATATCCAATCAATCTGTGTATCTGTCTCTAACGCGCTAAAGTCTATACCATCAAACCAACGGTCATAATAAACCGCCGTTGCAACCTTTGCCGTTAATTGACTGCTGGATAAAACCAATGGGTTTGCAAAGCGCAGATTTTGTGGGCGTGGCGTTTTTGCAAGGTCTAGGGTAAAGGCAACCGTTGTTGTGGTGCCTCGTGGTAAATATTCCCCTTCTACATACAAGACGCGGTTAATCATATTAATTGTGGGGGGTAAATACTGTGTGTCTTCATCTGCTTTCATTAATTCCAGCGTAATACCGCAATAACTCGCAGGTGCTGGATAAATATCGCCTAAATATAAAGCTTGTTCATCAGCGTTTAAGACATTTAATACATTTGGCACGCCTAACTGTGTCGGTGTGGTTTGTGCGTGTGCGTCAGCCGTTGGCAATAATACATTAAGCAATGGAGTCCACAAACGCGCAAAATCTAATCCACTACAATCATTGGTTAAATGCACGCTCCAAATAACTAAGTAAGCCTTATTTAGCGTGATTTTAATCCCTTCACTATTATAAAATGTTTTAACGCCTGCTGATGCGCTGGGCGTTTTTCCTGTTGCATCGGGGCTTTGGTGTGGGCTTGCGGTCAATGTTACGGTAATGCCTTCTGCTAAACTTCCTTCGCTATTTCCCCCGCTTCCCCCACCACAGGCATTGAATAAGCCAAAGATACAACAAACAACGCTAATCTTCACAACTTGTTTAAAAATCATAAACGACTCCAACTTGCAAAATGCTTTCTTCTTCTTGCTCACCATTTAACTGTTTAATCACAGGAATCTGTACACCTGCGTTTAAAATCATATCGCTTGTTACGGTATAAATTAACTTGGGCGAAAAAAACGCGATAAATCCGCCCGAATCAGCATCAGATACATCAGCAAATTGATTTTTTTCACTCCAACGTGCATCAATGCCCATTTGTAACGCGAGCGAGTGATTAAGCGCGTATTGTCCTGCAAATGTTAGAACAAGGGCTTGTCCTGCGGAAAACTCGTTAAATCCTTTAAACGCATGATGTACAACGGCACTACCATAAAAAAAATATGGAAACGCATAATAGCCATACCACACGCCTAGCTGTGGTACGACTGCACCTGTGCCTGTTTGTACATCAATGTCTAAAGAATGCCCTGCATTATCCGTTTGCTCAGGTGCTGTGGGTAGCCGTAAACCTGCGATAAGTCCCCATAAAGTGCGGTGTGCGTTTGCATCGTCTGTGTTTAATGTCAGTTTTGCACTGATTTCTATATCCCCCAGTGCGTGACTTTCTTGCGTTGCTAAATTGGCATATTGCAATTGCTTATCGACCAGTGGCAACCGAATAGCCAGATTTAAAATCTCATTCCACGCATAACTAACGCCCAATGTCAGCCGTTGCTCGGTTAATTCTGTTTGATTAAAACCCGCAATGCCGATACGTTCTTGACGATATAAATAATCAGCCGATAGCCGCAAACGTCCCGTATAGGCTTTTTCTGTTCCCATCAGGCTCAAGGTTGGGTCGCCCGCCATACACGTCGAACACGCGAAAACAGGTGACGAACTCCATAAGCCAAGTAGTACGCATAACAACCCATAAAACCGTAAGATTAAGGACATTGGCTATTCCTCGCCACATTACCAAATGGGTCGCTAAATCGTGTATCACAAATGAATGTCCAATCGGTTAAGCTCTTTAAATAGCTAATTAAATCTTCCCGCTCACTATTCGATAACACAAAACCAACTAACAATTCACTACGGTATGGATTTAATGCGCCATCTCCCGCATATTCGCCTGTTTCAATCTTGCGTCCCCCTCGTGCGTAGTGGTCAATCACCTCGTTTAAACTGGCGATAGAGCCATCGTGCATATATGGCGCGGTCAATTCGATATTGCGTAATGTGGGGGCGCGAAACCGTCCCATGTCTTCGGCTTTAAAGGTCAACTCCCATAGTCCGCGCCCATTTTCAGGATACGCGCCCGTGCCACCAATATTGTATAATCCATTGTTATGAAACTCTAATTCTACAAAAACACTTTGGGTATGATTTGTCGATTGGGTAAAGTTAAATCCACCGTGACAATGAAAGCACTCTAAGCGTTCTGAAAAAAATAATTCCATCCCGCGCTTTGCAGCGTCGGACAAGGCAGTGGTTTGATTTTGATAAATTTGTTTATCGTATGGTGAATTACCAGAAATCAAGGTACTTACAAAACTCGCAATGGCTTTTGCGACATTGCCTGTGGTAAATGGTTCAGTCTCTTCAGGAAAGGCAGCGACAAATTTGCTTTTATACAAAGCATCCTCTTGTAAACGCGCTAAAATTTCGCCCTCTTTATCACTCCAACCCAATTCCACAGGAAATTCTGCAAACATTGGCACAAGGGCTTGTTGATGTAAGGTTGTTAATAGCGGATTTGCCCAATTAAATGCTGAGTTATAGGCGACATTAGTCAAACTCATACTGTTGCGCGGATGTGCTTCACCCAACGCACCAACATTGGTTTTTTTCCCGTCTGTAAAGGCTTTATTCTGTTCATGACAACTCGCACAACTAATCGTTTCATTAATCGACAAGCGACGGTCATAAAATAGATAACGTCCTAAATCCACTTTTGCGTTACTGATGGGATTATCAGCGGGTATTTTTGGCGTAGGAAAGCCTGTGGGCAGTTGCCAAACAAATGGCGTAACGGTGATAGGCTCGACGGTTGTTGTGTCCGTGCTGCTTGTGCCATCACTTCCACCGCCACAGGCGATTAAGGTGAATAACAAAAAAAGATAAAGCGTGAAATGTCGTAACATGACGCGCTACTTCACGCTAAAAAAGGCTTGTGTTTCTTTAGGATAAGTAATTGCAGGATTTGCGCCGTCGTTATAAATAAAATCTAAGCCTAACAAAGGGAAAATAGTTTGACACTCAGGGTCGTTATTGCCCGACATGCAGCCCGATGCTGTATTAGGTGTGTTATATGCCACATTAGAATTACGCAAAACTTTGCCAATATCCGCAACGATGGTTGTTTTATTTAATACAAAATTCGTTAAACAAATTTGCGGGGTATTGGTATAAGTACAGGGTGCATCTGGCTGTTTTCCTTGTTTATTAACATCTGAACAACCGGTGCTACCTAAATGTAAATGAAAACTTGTTTTTAAGCCGTCAGGGTCGCCAATACCATCTATGCGAATAAATTTCCGCCCTGTTGTCCATGACCATAACATCCCCGTGACATTTAATGGCGCGGGAATACTCGCAGGGTCTGAATGATTTTCATCAAAAGCTAAACCAACGGTAAAGCAAATATTTTCTTGAAAATTATTAATATTTTCTCCTGTTGGCAAGGTTGCAGTAATTTTTGTATTGGTTTCTGCCGTGCCATTCACACAACCGTTTTCAAAATCTAATAATGCCACATCGTTGTACTGCCACTTGCCATCTTGTTTTAAATCAAGGTTTAAAAATGTGCCATCTAATCGTTGTAATTGTATCGCTGACAGATAAAAACGGAAATCGTTAATTAAATAGCTGTCTGTAATGGCATTGCCCACGCCTTTATAGGTCGTGCCACAGGCAAAGGACTGACCATTAACCGCCGCAGAAAAAGGGATTTCAATGTCTGTTGTGCGAGTTGTGGTGGTGCTGTTGGTATCGTCATCGCTATTGCACGCTGTTAAAAACAGGGGTGAACAAGCAGATAAAAAAAGAGGGATTAAAGCCAAACGCATAAAATTCTCCGCAAAATGAGTGAATTGAGCGGATACTTTAGGCATGGCTTATGCCATGAATTTATTTTAATAAAATTAATTGGTTATTTATTTTTTAGTAAAAATTACTGTGTTATTTGACACAGTTTTAGGGGATTTGGCGGTATGGAAATATCATTAATGACTTATCTCGCGCAAAATACTTGCTCGCACGCATTTTAAAATTCCATAATGATACTTTCCTGAAAAATTATCAAAAACAGGGCGTAATAATTGTTGGTCTTCTGCTAGGGAGAGTAAAGCATCTTCAATGTCGTTTATGTCATCATCACTTAATTCATCAGGCGAAAATACTTGGCGTAAGTTGACTTTACCTTCTTCAATACCAATCGCGATGTGTTCATAAACGGTTGATAATTTTAAATCGCGTTGTTGTGCAATTTGTTCTGGGGTTTTTCCCTGCGTGAGCAGTGCGGTTAGGGTTTGTGTGACTGTTTCGGAAAACGTGTTGGTTACTTTTAATTCAGCGGTTTTTTTTGGCGGTGTTGGTGCGTCTTTATATTGTAAGGCGTGGTTATCTAGGATATTAAGAAACGGTTGTCCGTAACGTTCTAGTTTACGCACGCCAACCCCAGAAATACGGCTTAAAGCGTGTAAGCTATCAGGGCGATGTATTACCATATCACTTAAGGTACTGTCATGAAAAATGACGTAAGGCGGGACATTTTGTGCTTGAGAATATTCTAAACGCTTACTCCGTAAGGTTTCCCATAGAATTAAATCTGTGCCTGTAAACGCATTTTTGTGGTCGGTACGGGTTAGTTTTTTATCGGTTGGCGCGCGCGGGGTGTCTTTACGTAAACGAATGCTAATTTCACCACGTAAGAGGGGGCGGGCTTTTTCTGTCAGAAATAATCCGCCATGCCCTTCAATATCTACGCCTGCAAAGCCGCCCGCAACCAGTTGACGAAACACGGAACGCCATTGGTCGGTGTTTAAATCCGCGCCTATGCCGTAAGTGGTGAGATGATGGTGTCCGTTTTGCAGAATGCGTTCGATACTTTTGCCTTGTAAGACTTCTATCAGATAATTTACGCCAAAACGTTGCCCAGTGCGGTAAATGCAGGATAAGGCTTTTTGGGCGATTTGTAAGCCGTCGTAGGTTGCCGCAGGTTCTAAACAGGCATCACAATTGCCACAGGGTTCAGCCAGTTCATCGCCAAAGTAGGCAAGTAGCACTTGACGACGACAATTCGTTGTTTCGCAATAGCCTAATAAGGCTTCTAATTTTTGTTGTTCTAGGCGTTTGTGTTGTTCGTCAGCTTCGGAGCTGTTGAGTAATTTGCGCAGTAAAATCACATCTTCTAAACCATACGCTAGCCACGCATTCGCGGGTAGTCCATCTCGTCCTGCACGTCCTGTTTCTTGGTAATAGGCTTCTAAACTTTTGGGTAAATCCAGATGGGCAACAAAGCGTACATTGGGTTTATCAATCCCCATTCCGAAAGCGATGGTTGCGACAATAATAATGCCTTCTTCACGTAAAAAGCGGTTTTGATGGTGTTGGCGGATGTCATGGGATAGACCTGCATGATAGGGGAGGGCTGTCCGACCGTTGACCGTGAGAAATTCGGCAGTTTCTTCGACTTTTTTGCGGGATAAGCAGTAAACAATGCCCGCATCTCCTCGATGTTCTGTATTTAAAAAAGTTAATAGTTGTTTACGGGCAGGGGATTGTTTTTGGATGATGTGGTAGCGAATGTTGGGGCGGTCAAATCCCGTTACAAAAACGTGGGCGTTTTCTAGTCCTAAACGGCTGATAATTTCACGACGGGTGGGCATGTCTGCCGTTGCGGTTAAGGCAATGCGGGGAATGCTGGGAAAGCGTTCATGCAGAATCGAGAGCCTTGCGTAGTCGGGGCGAAAATCATGCCCCCATTGGGATACGCAGTGGGCCTCGTCAATGGCAAATAGGGCAAGGGGAAGCGTTTCTAAAAAGTCTAAAAAACGCGGGTTATTTAGGCGTTCAGGGGCAACATAGAGTAAATCTAGGGTATTTTGGCGAAGTTGTTGTACGATTGCACGGGTTTGAGCGGAATCTTGGGTTGAATTGAGAAATGCCGCCCGAATGCCGAGTTGTAGCAGGGCATCAACTTGGTCTTGCATCAGTGCAATCAGGGGCGATACGACAACACCAACACCTTTACGTAATAGCGAAGGTATTTGATAACAAATGGATTTCCCGCCACCTGTTGGCATGAGTACCAGTGCGTCCCCACCCGTTAATATGTGTTGAATCACCGTTGCTTGATGACCACGAAAATGTTCGTAGCCAAAAACACGATGTAGAATGCTGGAGGGGGTGTCATCAGACATGGGCGCGGAAAGTGGGTTTAAAAATGTTTTTAAGTGATTGTCAGTATAGCTATTGTATTTCTTCAATCCATAGGGCTTGAATCGCTTCTAAAATTTTTTCGTTGGATTTTTCTGGGTTATCTTCAAACTCGTCGAGTTGACAAACCCATTGGTGCAAATCGACGAAACTAATGTATTGCGGGTCTGTATCAGGATATTTTTCTGCCAATTGAATGGCAATTTCTTGGGTATCTGTCCATTTCAGGCTCATGATTAATCTCCTTGAATTTATTTAATGGTTATTAGTTCGGTCGTAAAGCTGTTGCAAACGCACTTAAGTTTTGACGGGATATTGCCGTTTTAAATAAATTAGTTAGGGGTTGAATGGTATCGTTTGCGTTGATTTTCAATGATAATGATGACTATATTGATTTAAGTCGTTGTTGTAAAACAGTGTTACATCAGTTAGTAAAGGGTTTCGTCTGTCATGTAGGATAGATTTGGTGGGTACTATTTTTAAAAATCATCAAAATAAACAAAAAAGTAGGTACGCATAAACACGTACCTACAGGTGTTAAATACTACTTTTCTAATACATACGTTCCCGGTGCGGGACAAAGGTCGGGGAATTGTTCACTGCCAATAGTTGGCGGTGCAACCATCTCACCACACTGTTGTCCTAACCATTTATCCCAATCTTCCCACCATGAACCTTGTACTTTAGGGGTTGCTGTAACCCACGCATCGGCATCTAGCTGCCCTGTTGCATCGCTCACCCAATAACGACGTTTTGGTGGATTCGCTGGTGGGGAAATAATTCCAAGTATATGCCCTGATGTTGCTAACACGTAACGCACGGGGCTTTTGACTAATCCACACATTTTGAACGTTTCTTTCCAAGGTGCGATATGGTCTTGCTCCGCGCCAACAGCATATAGGGGTTGGGTAATTTTTCGGACATCAATGGGACGACCCCCTAATGTAACCCCATTAGGTTGCATGAATTTGTTATGTAAGTAAAATTCGCGCAAGTAGAAGGAGTGCATGGCTTCAGGTAAACGTGTGCTATCCATATTCCATGCAAGGACATCAAATTGTGGCAATTCTTCACCATACAAATAGTTATGGACGTAGTAGTGCCAAATCAAGCTGTTAGAACGCAACATTCGGAAAGAATCGGCTAAGTTATCGCCTGACAAGTAGCCATGTTCACTCATCATTTCTTCAATGTGTTTAATCGTTTCTTCATCGATAAATACTTTGATTTCACCCGGATTCTCAAAATCCACCAGTGTTGCGAATAAGCTCCATGAATGAATTGGGCTGGTAATGTCACCTTGTACGTCTGCATCCAGCCATGCCATCAATGCGGTTAAAATAATTCCACCGATGCAGTAACCTACAGCATGAATATGGGGGGCGTTCGTAATTTGTTTGGCAACATTTGCGGCTTCTAACACGCCTTTGAGCATGTAGTCATCTAGCGAGGTATTCCGCATCGCTTCTGTTGGGTTTTTCCAACTGATGATAAAAACGGTATAACCTTGTGCAACTAGCCAACGGACAAAACTTTTTTGTTCGCCTAAATCCAGTACGTAAAATTTGTTAATCCATGGCGGGACAAATAACAGCGGAATTTGGTGAACATTCTCTGTTTGTGGTTTGTACTGAATCAATTCAAATAAGGGTGAGCGATATACCACAGAACCTGCCGTATTGGCTAAATTACCGCCAACGGTAAACGCGGTATTATCCACCATGCGGATGGTTTTATATTTGGTGTCAGTAATGAAATTTTCTAAGCCCTTAACCAGACTTTGTCCGCCTGTTTCGATAAACCGTTTGACAGCAACAGGATTGGTCCAAAAATAATTACTGGGTGAAATTGCATTTAGCACTTGCCGCATCCAAAACCCTGCTTTATCTCGGGTTTTTTCGGAAATGTTGGGTGTTTTATAAATGCTGTCTTCAATCCAGCGGGTATAAAGCAGGTAAATTTCTTTAATCGTGTCTAAATAAGGGTTTTCTATCCATTCTGGTTCTTGAAAACGTTCATCATATTCATTAACAGGAACAGAATCTTGCACAATAAACCCGCCAAACCGTTCCCATGTTTGCAATTGTACTGCCCAACTGTCTTTACTCAGTTGTAATAAACCATCTGACAGTTCTTTTGGGTGATTAAGCCATGCTTTTTGTACATCTAAATAAGATTGGGTAATCCCAAAAGGGTCAACCGATTTTAATAAGTCTTTAGCGACTTTTTCTGATTTTTCTGAAAAAAGTCCAAAAGGGTCAAAAACATTACCAAATCGTGTCATGAACTCATCTTGGCTTATGCCAAAGGGTTCAAATAATTTACTCATTTGTACCGTTAGTTCGTTGAGTGGCAAGGGGTTGGAATAAGGCATACATACTCCTTGATGGTGATTGATTGTAGTCACTATATATAGTGTATTTTATATTTTTAAATCAAAACACTTAGAATTATCACCGCTTGAGATATAACTTTTTTTATTCTCTGATGTCGTCAAAAAGGTGAGGTAGTCCTCCTGATAATATACGCTTAACCTAAAAGTCACTACAGTTTATCTGTTTTTAATGGACGTGAACGCTCGTTATTGCATACTTAATCAATTTAATACGATGACTTATGAGAATAAAGTTAAGTATGCGTTTAATCGATTACTTTGAGAATAATTAAACACCTTGTGCGAATAAATGCACACTAAATTGATACCAAACAGGTAAAATATTATGAGCGATTTATCAACAGGTTATCTTATTATATTGGCGAGTATTGGCAGTATTGCATTTGTACTGTTGTGGAGCATGATTTTACTACTTATCGCATTTTTAAGCGGTTGGCTGACTTTAGCACGGCATTATGCCGCACCAATCCCGCTACCAACGACAATATGTCATTGGTCATTCCAAAGCATGGCATTACGCTGGTTTTTTTGGGGATATAACAATTGTTTAACGCTGGGAGTAACGGCGGAAGGGCTTTTAATCAAGGTTATTTTACCCTTGCGAGTAGGACATAAACCTTTATTAATTCCTTGGTCAGAAATTCAACAGATTGAAGAATTAACAGTTTTTCTAAAGATAGCGATTATTAAAATTACACTACGCCAATTGCCGACAATTCCCTTATTTTTTCCAAAGAAAATATTGGCTCAGTTACAAATATATTGTCCTGCGGATTGCTTAAATATGTTGACAAAAAACGTTTCTATCGTGGACTCAAATTATAACGCTAATACGTGATACGTTGCGCCTTGTTCAAAAATCTTAACCCCACCGCCTTCGGCAACGGTTTGTCGCAACTGAGTGGGGTTTTCTATTTTCACGCCCGCCAAAAAATCCACGCCAAAGGTAGCTAATTCTGGTAGCCAAGGCACTGTTGCCCCCATCAACACAAGTTTTGCCTGTTTGGATAATTCAGCTAAACGCGGAAAAGTTTTGTTTGGAATAGAGCTTGCGGTTAAAAAAACCCAATCGGCTTCAGGTAGCAGAAATTCGCAGGCAGGGTCGGGATAGTCATCAGCCGTCGGGTTGCGTTCTAAAACGGTTAAATCCATTTGCTGGCTATAACGTTCTAAAAAGGGGTAACGTCCAACGACGACAACTTTTTGTCCTTGCAAATCGGGAAGAAAATAATCAAATACAGCAAGATTCGCCAATGTCGTATTGGGTAAGCGTCGCGCTTGAGTATAAAGCGCGTCTGCACCTGCATTAATCACGGCATTAATCGCGGCCATTCCAATAACCGCTTCATGTGGATTCCATGAGCGCACCCAACTAGCCAAATCCATCGCGTTTTTACCCACCAAACTGCCTGACCATGCCAGTGTGCGACTCAGCACGGGCGGACTCATGGCTAATCCTGTGTAGGTATCTGTACGACACAATGTCCATGTTAAGCCAATCAAGACTTCTTCAATCAAAGCGGAACTGACACGATCTAGCAGACATTCATAAATTGCATGTGGGTTTGTTGTCATGCTAATCCGTTAAAGACGGCAACAAGCGCGGTTCAGTTTTTACTTGGTCACCCCGTCCCCAAGCGGTGACGGCTTCAACAAACCATTTTTCTTGTGAGGGATGGGGACGAACGATATCGTATTCGGCATAAAACGCGCCGTCAGGATAAAACAAAATACTCCCAACGCTATGCCCTTTACCGTTGCGCCATGTCCCTTTTAAACTTTCTTGCCCATCATAGGGGTCACGACTTAACTCAAAATGTGCCATGTCAAACCGACCAACAAGCGTATCAGCGTCTTTAAAACCCATTTTATGTAATTCGTTACACATCGATGCGCGAATTGCTTCACCGAGAATGCGAACTTGTTTTAAGCGTTTTTCTACTTCTTCACTCATCATAGTGTCAATTGTTATAAGTTGTAGGTGCGAACGGATTCGCACGAATTGAAATAGCACAGTGTGCGAATAAATTCGCACCTACAATCTTTCAGTTTATATGACGATAACTTTATGCAGCAAGACCTTGTGGCTCATGCGTATGACAATTCTTTGGACAAACCCGCGCACAGGATTGACAACCAATACAGTCCATTGCGTCAACAATCGCCATGACCATCATGTTATCATCATCTTCGTCCATGTCTTCATCTTCAAGGACATCGCTACGTTCAACTAATTCAAAAACATTGCGTGGACAGACCTTGTAACAGCGTCCACAGCCAATACAGGTGGTTTGATTTAATGCGGTAATAAAGGCAGGCTCCCAAGCTGTGCCGCCACGTGTGATTCCTGTGATGTTTGACATGATTGATTTCTCACTGATATTAACGAATAACTGTTGCAGAATCATGACCTACATCTCATCCGATGCAAGCCATGTTTTTAACAGCAATAACAAAAAACTAACCACCCGCCGCTTTTAATGCCTTGTTTGCTTCTTCCCAGTCTTTACAAGCATCATAAGTGGATTGGGCAATACCGGGGATTTCTTCAAACCCTGCGGGTAAACGGTCTTCTACTAAATCATGCAGTTGAGAAGCCCACTCACTGGCAATGCGTTTTCTTTTTGCAACTTCTTTTTGCAGACTTTTTAATTCTTCTTCACTCATCGGGCAAGCTCCTTAATGCTTATAACTCCGCAACCTCACGATACTTATTCAACCGTTCTACCGCAGCAGCAACAATTTTAGTCGCTTCTTCGTGCATTCCTTCTAAGGTTTTAAAACCAAAACGGTGAATATCACGCAATGTTTTATCAACAACCACTAATTTACCAGTAGTAATAATGGCACGACCAAAACCTTCATGACTTAAATTAATCATGGGAACTGCCATTAAACCATTACTATCCTTTTCAACCAGGCTGGCGATTGCATTGTAATAGGCTTTCACCCGTGACATGGTGATGTCGTCAGGGTCGCCGATAACAGGAATTTCAGCCTTGCGCTCTTTGGTAAGGACGAGTGGGGATAAAATCCGTGCAGGCGACCATTTTTCATACATATCATAGGTATCTAACGCCCGCATTTGTTTGACCATTTCTTTACAGAAATCAGATTCTAACAAGGGATTTTCATCTTCAATGGCTAAGGCTAATCCAGTACTCATTGTGTCATTACTCCTAAGAAGAGATTATAAAAATCAGATTGATATTTACACAAGCACAAAAGCCTGCAAAAACACCTACATTTATTCGTTCCAGCCTTCTGCTTCCATCTCATCAAAGCGATTGTTATTACTATCACCGCTTTTCTGTTGTTTCTGTACTGCTTTGGCTAACCAATTTGTCGGGCCATTGCGTAATTCTGTTTGTAGGCTTTCCAACAATTCATGAATCGTTGCCCCTTCGCTCACTTTGACAGGCTGAATACCCTGTACAGTCAATTGACGAATGGCAGAACCACCAATTGCTTGGCAATAAACAGCGGCACACCCTTCTAATAATTTAAACTTTTCAGCTAATTTATCTTCATTACCATCTTGGGCGTAGGCTTGAAATTGTGCCGCCTCTCTTAGCGTGGCACTGGTTGCAGTGACTGAATAAATCACAAAAGATTCCGATGAACCAAAATGTTGATTAACGGTTTTCATGTCAGTGCTTGCAAAAGCGACTTGAATCGCGCTGGTGTCCATGGCGTGTTCCTCAGTGTTGCAGGCTACTATCCGTAAATGTCGTTGGAGAAGCATAAGCCGACTCCTGATAATCCTGTTTTTGCGCGTAACGGGAATAATAGGGTTTAATTTCATGGTTAGCATGTTGACTTAACATCAAATTTGCTAAATCAAACAAGGTTTGCCGACTGCCTTTATAGCCAATCCATGTGCGTTGATAGCCACCCACAAAATCATATTGTGGAAAACCCGCCCGCAGAATAGGAATGCCTAAACGCGCCGCAGATTCAACCGCATGAGAATTTCCAATTAGGATTTGTGCGTGTTGGGCTTTTGCTGACTTTTCCACATCTTCCAAATCACCCACTTTAACACTTGCGGTTGGGATTTGTTCTAAAATCCCTGTATGCACGTGGCTAGACACGACTGCGGTGACAATTTCCGCGCCCATTCCAACCAAAAACTGGCTAAAGCCATACACTTCATCAGGGTCGCCAGCAACGGCAATGCGGGCTTGTCCTAACATAAAATGCGTATCCAACATCGCATCTTGTAATTGCGTGCGTTGTCGTTCGTATTTTGCGGGAACGGGTGTTCCCGAAATGGTTTGTAATGCGGTTAAAAAACGGTCAACAGCTTCAATTCCCATTAAACTATCAAAGCGATAATCGGGTACGCCTGTTTTTTGTTGCAACAAATTAGCGGCTTTGGTTAAAGAATGTCCAATAACCAACGTTGCAGCAGACATACCCAGCGTTTCAAACTCAGAAACCGCCGTGCCACCCATTGTTAATGAGGTATATTCTAAATATCCATCACTGACATGTCCGTCGAGCGAATCGCCTAAATGGGGAATAAAAACAGGACGTAAACCAAAGCTTTCAATGGTTTCTTCTAAATATTCGACATCACCCGGTGTTAGCGTTGAACCTGCTAAAACAGTGACTTGACGAGGACGCATTGCGGGCTGGGTTTTAGCTTCTTCTGCGGTTGGCACTAAATACTCAATCATTGCCGTCACCGCTAAAGCAAAACCACTTTCTAAACAGCCAACGAAATCGGGGGTATTGACAGGAACAACTTTAACATGATTAAACTCAGGATATTGCTCACGAAAAACTTTTACAGTACGGCGAATATCCGTCCCTTGTGTTTCGGATAAACCCGTTGTTACCACACCGATTAAGGCGGGCTTACTTTTTTCTGCAATCGCTTTCAATCCTTCTACGACACTGTCGTCTGCACCCATAATCGAACTAACTTGGTCCATTGCAGTTGTTTGTAATGGAACAGGTTCACGAAAATGGCGCACAAAAAAGACTTTGCCAAACGCAGTACAACCCTGAGAACCGTGCATCATCGGCATAGATTTTTGAAAGCCGAGAAAAGCGAGCGATGCCCCAATAGGTTGGCTGGTTTTTAAAGGACTGACCGAGAGAGCTTTATTGCGTTTTAGAATCTCAGCCATATCAACAACCCCTTGCTTATTATTACGTACTCATCATTTTTATGAGTTATGAGGTCTGCAATGGATATGCCAATAAAAATATGATATTTTTCAGTTTATTATCGTTTGTCGTTTTGTAAGAAACATGACAATTACCGCGATTATGGCTTGATTGCACCATTATTGAACAGTGGACTGAATAAACTTGTTTACAACAAGATGCGCCTAATACATCTTACAAGGGGGGTGTGGACACGACTGCTTTGCGCGGTATTATCTATTGTTTTTCTTTATTTTTTAGGGTTAATAATAGAGAATACCGACATTTTTTACAGAAATGGTTACACTATTAATAATGAAAAATAACAGTACCAATCATTTAAGCTATTCTCTTTAAAAATTACTTTAATTAAGAGGTTTTAACGATGCGTCATTATGGAAAAATCGCGTGTTGGCTGGTTATTCTGAGTGGCTGGTTATGGGTGCAAACGGCAGCCGCCGCGCTCATTCTTGCTAGTGGAGGCAATCAAACGATTCCTTCTGATGCACCTTCAGAAGTTGTTGTGTTTCGAGCGTTAGATACAACGGGGAATCCTTTAAGCGGGGTTGTTGTTGATTTTACTTTAACAAATATGGCATGTAATCAAGCTAACGGTAGTTTACAGGTCTTTACAGCATTAACCGATGCGCAAGGTGAGGCAATTACTGCGTTACGCGCAAATAATACGCCCGGACGTTACACCCTAACCGCACATCTTGCGGATGACCCCAGTCAGATTGCAGGTACAGGCATTACAGTGAGTGGCGTTGACACAGTATTTTCCGTTGATGGCGTGTGTCAAACCGTTGCGGCGGGGGAAAATTCAACCCCTATTATCTTTCGTGTGGTCAATGCGAATAATGAATTAGCCAGCAATGTGACGGTGAATTTTACCTTAGTTAATGCGGTGGGTATTACGATTAGCAATGGGGTGACTGTTACAACCGCCATTAGTGATGCACAAGGTTTAGTGCGGACACAAGCCATTGCTGCGCAAAAAACAGGAACATATTCTGTGGTTGCAAGCCTTGCGACGAATCCCAGTAAAACAGGGAGCGCGGGCGTAACTTTTCTTGCAGGTGCGCCTGCATTAATCTCTTCATTAACCTCAGATTTTCGTTTACCCGCAGGACAAAGCTCGGGCAATGTTGTCTTTAAACTAACCGATGCTTATGGTAACGCCGTGACAAATCGCAGTTTAAACTTTTCTGTGCTAACGCCAACAGGGACGACGCTAACAACAGGAGTGTCCCCCTCCAACGCGATAACCGATACCAATGGAGAAGCGAAAACCCGTTTTACTGCACCAGAAACACAGGGTACATATAGACTTGTTGCAACACTTGCTAATTCAACCGTTACAGGTAGCGTGATGGTTAATGTTGTTTCTCCTTTATTGGCATTACCCAGTTTGGGGTTTTCTGCCACGTTAAAACCTGATGGCAGTTTATTAAATACCAGTGCGACATTTAGCGGTGGAATTGCCGTTAATGGACAAGCCTACGTGCAACAAGTAGAGCAAGTGTTAAGTGATAGGGTGGTGATTGAAGGCTCTATTTTAGTGCAAGAAGACCACATCGGCGCGACTGCTGATATTTTAGTTATCGCAGGTTATACGCCTTTGCCCATAGAAAGCAGTGCAACCTATTTCTTTATGTTAGAAACGGGGGGAGTCATCGCAAGTTGGGATTTAAACCCGACAACGTTAGAACCGTTTATCAATGATGTGAGTTTAGCCTCTGCACAAGAAGTAAAAATGTACACAGGCTATTTTGTCGGAACAGGCTTATTACAAGTCTTTTTTGGCTATCGTTTGACAGATGGAACGATTGTTTTTAATGCAGAAATTCCTATACGGATTTTAATTAATCCATAAACCTTACTGAATTAAATTAATAAAACAAACCTTCTAAGCCTTTAAAACTTAGAAGGCTTTTGTTTTTACATTTCTAGCGCATGTTCTGCGACAATAACGCCATCCGCATCGGCATAAACATAATGCTCAGGAAAAAATGTAACCCCTGCAAAACTAACAGGGAAATCTTTATCACCGCGCCCATGTTTATAACTTTTTAATGGATGCGTGTTTAACGCTTTAATGCCAATTTGCATTGTGTCTATCATGGCAGAATCGCGGATACATCCATAAACAATGATACCCGCCCAACCGTTATCAACCGCCGATTTTGCGATGATGTCCCCAACCAATGCGCAACGTAAAGACGCACCGCCATCAATAACCAGCACTCTTCCCTCGCCCGCTGTTCCTAATAATTCTTTAACCAGCACATTATCTTCATGCACTTTTAGCGTTTTAATTTGTCCGCCAAAAGAGCGTTTTGCCCCAAAACTGCGGAAAATAGGGTCAGCAACTTTTACCACTTTAGGGTATTTGTCACATAAATCAGCCGTTACATACTCCACAATAATATCCTTTTAAATGAATAGATAAAGATTGTCTGAACCAGAATTTACTGAATTAACAGAATTTTCAGAATTATTAAAGGCAAAAAATTGACGCTTTTAAATTCTATTAATTCTGAAAATCCTGATTCAGACAATCTTGATAAAGATAAAGAAAATACTGTCTGAACCAGAATTTACTGAATTAACAGAATTTTCAGAATTATTAAAGGCAAAAAATTAACGCTTTTAAATTCTGATAATTCTGATAATTTTGAAAATCCTGATTCAGACAATCTTGATAAAGATAAAGAAAATACTGTCTGAACCAGAATTTACTGAATTAACAGAATTTTCAGAATTATTAAAGACAAAAAATTAACGCTTTTAAATTCTGTTAATTCTGAAAATCCTGATTCAGACAATCTTGAAATCCTGAAAATCCAATTTTAAACCCTTTCAATGGCGATTGCGGTCGCTTCTCCACCGCCAATACATAAGGATGCAACACCCATTTTTAAATCGTATTGTTCTAATGCCGCTAGTAATGTGACGATAATGCGCGCACCTGATGCCCCTATCGGATGCCCTAGCGCGCAAGCACCACCATGCACGTTTACTTTTTCAGCGGGCAGTTGCAAGGTTTGCATGGCGGCCATCGTTACAACTGCAAAAGCCTCGTTAATTTCGTATAAATCAATTTGTTGTGCGGTAAGGCCTGTTTTTTGAAATAAGGCATTGATTGCGCCAATGGGTGCAGTGGTGAATAAATTGGGTGCTTGTGCGTGGGTTGTGTGTCCGTGAATGACGGCGAGCGGTTTAATGCCACGCTGTTCTGCGGTGGAACGGCGCATTAATACTAAGGCAGCAGCACCATCAGAAATCGAGCTGGAATTAGCAGGCGTTACCGTCCCATCTTTTTTAAAGGCAGGTTTTAATGAGGGAATTTTGCTGATATTGGCTTTATTCGGTTGCTCATCTTCTGCCAGTAATACATCGCCTTTTTTATCGGTTAATAAATAAGGGGTTATTTCTCGTTGAAATAATCCCTCAGCAATGGCTTTTTGGGCGCGATGTAAAGAAGTAATTGCAAACTGGTCTTGGTCTTCACGGCTAAAGTGATACAGACTTGCGCAATCTTCGGCAAATGTTCCCATTAATCGCCCTTTGTCAAAGTACGCATCTTCTAAACCGTCAAAAAACATGTGGTCGATGATTTGTCCATGTCCTAAACGGTAGCCAGCGCGTGCTTTAGGGAGCAAATACGGTGCGTTGCTCATGCTTTCCATACCGCCCGCAAGGATGATGTCTTGTGTGCCTGCTACTAATAAATCATGGGCTAACATCGTCGCTTTCATGCCCGAGCCACAAACTTTACTAATTGTTGTGCAACCCACATGAACAGGTAAACCGCCCAATAATGCGGCTTGACGTGCGGGGGCTTGTCCTAATCCTGCGGGTAATACGCAACCCATTAATACTTCTTGAATATCGTCAGCTTGCAAGCCTGCACGTGCGACAGCGGCTTTAATCGCTGTGCCACCCAACTCGGGCGCGCTGACGTTGTTAAAAATGCCCTGAAATCCACCCATTGCAGTACGGGCATAACTGACAATAACAATCGGGTCTATGGTCATGTGTTTTTCTCCTTTGGTAATTTTTAGGGATTGTTTTTTATAATCAGTAAATAGGGTTATTTTTCACTTCGGGCTAAATTTAACGCGAGTAATCGCGCTAACACGTCGTCATCACTCAAATGATGTTCCCAGCCGTAAGCGGTGGCGACTGCGTTATCTAATACTTCATGCGCTTTGACAAGCCATTGTGGTTTTAGGTTGTATAAATTAGTCAGCGTGCGTTTTTTTAGTTCTTTTTCGGCTTCGGCGTTCATCGGTAAAATTCGCTCGGGATAACCTGCGACGATTTCGGGAACACGTTGCACCAGATTAGGCGGATTTAGCCAATTATCCCGCAATTCGTTTAAACGTTGCGCGGCTTTGGCTATCGCTTGGGCGTGAGGATTGTCAGCGTATTCGCTGGCGGGAATGTTGGGGCTTAGACCATCGGGAAAGGGGAATGTTTCAAAACATGAATGTGCGTTATAAGTTGGGTCGTTGCCTACACCGTGCCATGAACATGTTTTTAAACTCCATAACTCATGAAAACGACAATGTAAGATTCCAAAAGTTGTATCATCCTCGCGCGCAATCGCATAAAGTCTTGAATCTGGTAAAACAGTTTTGTCCATCCAAATAAAAAGACGGTATTTTGAAACTCTGGAAGTAATAATAAAACGAAATAATGGTTTAAGTGCTAAACGCATTTCTGGGCGACTTCTTTGTAAAATCCACCATTTTTCATTAGCACGCTCTTCTCGCTTACCTACACGTTTTGGTTTAACATTTTTTACAACATATTCAAATGGTTTTTCATACAAACTGGCATCGTCTTCAGACATATTTACGCCAAAATCAATAATCCAAGTATCTGAATAACGACGTACAACATCCATGCCATTTGCCCAAGGACGCAAAACATCACTATTTGGCTTTCCATTAGGATTAAAAGAAGATTTAACCCACTCGCGGGCTAAATCGCCAGCAATATCAAACGCCCCAACTTTTATTGTTCCTTGAAAAGCGACGCTCGCATTTTCTGCCAATGGTTTCGCTTTCGTTAAATCTAAAGTTTGCGCTGTATTCGGCGTGGTCAAATCGCTATAAATTTCAGAAGTTACCTGATTATCTAACGTTGTGATGGGATAAAACTGCTGTTTTTCTGGGCTAGTAAAACAAACCAACGACACCCGCACCGCAGCCCCTTCATTAATCCAAGGTTCATCACTCCACGCCTGAAAAATTTGCCCCGTTTCGCCGATTCTATCCAAGACTTTACGATTACTACCGCCACGAATAGAATTTGTGGAAACCAGCCCGACCGCTTGCACTCGCCCTTGTTCCAACTGCGCCCGCGCTTTTTCAAACCAATAACAAACTAAATCCGCACCACCCGCAACCCGTCCTTGAAACAACGCCCGTAATTGATTAACGTAATCCTCACCCAGAATAGAAATCATTTTTTTATTGCCCAAAAATGGCGGATTACCTACAATAAAATCAACAGTTTTCCAATTTTTTTCTATCCCTGTATGGGTTAATAAAGCATCGCAACATTCAATATTATCCAATTTCTCTAAAATAGGATTTTTTGGTAAATCATAACCATGTCCCAATACCCACTGAATTTGTCCAATCCATACCGTAACGCGCGCTAATTCTGCGGCGTAAGGATTTACTTCAATCCCATTTAAACTTTTTGGACTGACACGCGGAAATTGTCTTTCTAAGCCCATCATTTCTGCATCAATCAATACTTTATTTTCTAAATCTTTTAAGCCTAGCAAAGTTAAATATAAAAAATTCCCAGAACCACAAGCAGGGTCAAGCACTTGCAGATTATTTAACCGCTCTAAAAAGCCATGATATAAGCCATCTGCTTCAAGCTCATTTTTAGATTTTTTTGCCTTGCGCGTTCCTTTACCTATATTTTCTAATAAAGACTGAATTTGTAATTTTATCTGTTCCCATTCTGTATTTAACGGGGCAAAAATAACAGGCTCTAAAATCCGTAAAATAGAATCACGGTCAGTATAATGCGCGCCTAATTGACTGCGTTTATCGGGGTCTAAACCGCGCTCAAACAACGTTCCAAAAATAGAAGGTTCAATATCTTTCCAATCATGACGTGCTGCACGTAATAAATGCTCAACATCGGCTTTTTCTAAAGGTAATGCACCATCATCATCAAACAAACCGCCATTAAACCAGTCGATTTCTTCCAGTCCAAAATCGCCACCTGTTTGCATAATGGCGAATAATTCGCTCATCCGCTGTTGAAAACGATTTTTCCCTGTTCGTATCTGCTTTAAAACCGACTCTAATAAAGTTGTAAATAAACTTTTTGGTAAAATGCCTATATCTTCAGCAAACATGCAAAAAACAAGGCGATTGATAAAATGAGCGACTTGATGCGGGTCATGTCCACGACTGCGTAAACGTTGCGCTAACTCGGTGAATTGCTCCGCCATTTCTAAGGTGACAGCATCGCGGGTTTTAGCAGGTTTAAAAACTTCATCAATTTTGTCTTTATTAAATAAAGTTTTAAGCAGTTTAAACTGTTGTGGGTCGCGTAAATCCTCTAGCTGAATCAGATGAACTTCAGCAACTGTATTTGTAAAATTGGTATGAATTTCTATAGTTTCCATATCGGAAACGATTAATAATGGCGGATTTTCTAAGGCGAGCGCGTATTGTTGTAATTGTACGAAGGCCTTTTTTAAATCTTTGCCTTTTCCTTTATATTCCCAAGCAAAACAGCCTTTTAGCCAGACATCTGCCCAGCCTCGCGTGCCTGTGGTTTTATTCGCGCCTTTTTCAAAGGTAAAAAATACGCCATCGGGGTCAAGTTCGGCGGGGGTTTTTTCGCCTAATAAGTGACAAAGTTGTAAAAAATGTTCTTGCGAAGCAGAGCGTTCTGTCCGTGTAGAATCGCGCCAGATTTGAATAAACTCGTCAACTGTCACAGGATTTCCTTGCGTAAAATTTATTTTAAAAAAGATTGTCTGAATCAGCGTTGTTTTTAATTCTGTAAATTCAGTGAATTAAGATTACATTTAATTTGGTACATTTTTAAAGGTTATCAATGCCAATTCAGACAATTTTTTCGCTTTATGCCGCGATATGACAAGCGGTTTTTTCTAGTAGTAATTGTTTAATTGTCAGCCCTAAGCGTTTAATACCTTCTTCGATAATATGCGCGTCGGCATTGGAGAAGTTTAAGCGTAAGGTGTTGTTACCACTACCATCTACGTAAAAGGCTTTTCCCGGTACAAAGGCAACATTGGCTTTGGCTGCGTGATTAAATAAATCCATTGCACTGAGGGGGTTTGGTAGTGTCACCCATAAAAACATTCCCCCTTCTGGGCGGGTGTAGGTTACTTCGGGCGGAAAATGTTGTTCAATCGCCGATACCATTAAATCTCGTTGTATTCCGTAATGGTGTTTGATAGTGGCAATGTGTGCGTCTAAATCGTTATCAGTAACATATTGATAAACTAGGCGTTGTGATAAGGTGTTTGATTGTAAATCGGTTGCTTGTTTGGCAATGACTAATTTTTCAATAATCTCGTTGTGTGCGCATATCCAGCCTAAACGCAGTCCGGGCGCGACAATTTTAGAAAAAGACCCTAATAAAATGGCGTTGTCGCCTAAGTAGCTTTTTAGGGGCGGTAGGTCTTGCCCAATAAAGCGCAGTTCGCCGTAAGGGTCATCTTCTACAATGATGGTGTTGCGGTGTTGAAAAACTTGTGCAGTTGCACGGCGTTTTGCGTCGGAATAGGTAATGCCTGAAGGATTTTGGAAGTTGGGAATGGTATAAAACAATTTGCTGGGTTGTTGGTCTAGTAACGCGCTTAGTTGTTCTGTATCAATGCCATCATCGCGCAGGGTAGCGGTGTGAAATTGGGGTTCGTATAGGGAGAAGGCTTGTATTGCACCAAGATAGCTAGGTTTTTCTAAGGCGACAAAATCCCCTTTGTTTAGGAAAATTTTACCAATTAAATCTAAGCCTTGTTGTGAGCCGTTGGTAATAAGAATTTCGTTAGGGTTTATTTTTAGGCCGTGACGTTTTGCGTAGCGGTGGGCGATATATTCGCGTAAGGGTGCGTAGCCTTCTGTCGTACTGTACTGTAAAGGATTGGCAATTTTATCTTGCATGACTTTAGCGGTAGCAGCGACGATTGATTCTACAGGGAAAAAACGCGGATTGGGTAAGCCTCCCGCGAATGAAATTATCTCAGGATTTTCGGTTACTTTGAGAATTTCACGGATAAATGAACGGTGCGCGCTACGCATTCTGTCTGCAAATTGGGAATTCATGATGAAATGTCCTACAAAAATAAAGAAACCAGTGCTAACTATAAATTAGTCTGTTGTTGTCGTTAATAACTTAAAATAAAGAAACTTGCATTAGGCTTAATAAACTCGGGAAAATCTTTCTCAATTCCTCTTTTTGAAAGAGGTGGTTTAATTATTGTGGTCTTTATTAACCGTTGTTCTACTCTCATTATAAAATGAAAAAGTAGTTGTGTTTTTGGTAAACTTTCAAACTATCTGTGAAAGGCTGTCTGAATTGGAATGTTATATGTCTTTTAGTTCTGATTTGGGCAGTCTTTCTTGTTTGTGTTCTTCAATTGGAAAATACGTTTATTAAAGGTAATGAAATGACTGAGCAACTTGTACCGACTGCTGAACCGCAAGACGAGAATGAGCAAATTGCGTTAAGACGTGAAAAATTAGCCGCCATCCGTCAAGCGGGTATCGCGTTTCCTAATGATTTTCGTCCTAATAGCACCGCGCAATTATTGCATGATGAATATGCAAGCCAAGACGCATCAACGTTAGAACTCCGCAATGTCCATACTAAAATTGCGGGGCGTATTATGACCCGTCGTATTATGGGTAAAGCGGCTTTTGTGCATATTCAGGATATGACAGGGCGGATGCAGTTGTATTTAAAAAAAGAAGACTTGCCTGAAAATTTGTATGAGACGTTTAAACATTGGGATATTGGCGACATCATCGGCGTACAAGGAACGGTATTTAAAACGAAAACAGGCGAGTTGTCGGTTAAGGTCAGTACAGCCCGTTTGCTCAGTAAAGCCTTGCGTTCTTTGCCTGAAAAATTTCATGGATTAACAGATCAGGAAACTTGTTACCGTCAGCGGTATCTTGATTTAATCATGAATGAAAAAACCCGTAATACGTTTAAATTACGTTCTCAAATCATTAGTTATACGCGGCAATTTTTAATCGAGCGTGATTTTTTAGAGGTGGAAACACCGATGATGCACGTTATCCCCGGTGGCGCGGCAGCACGTCCTTTTGTAACGCATCATAATGCCTTAGATATGCCCTTGTATTTGCGTATTGCACCTGAGTTGTATTTAAAACGCTTGGTGGTGGGTGGTTTTGAACGGGTTTTTGAGTTAAATCGTAATTTTCGTAATGAGGGTGTGTCCACACGGCATAATCCAGAGTTTACGATGTTGGAGTTTTATCAGGCGTATGCGAATTATCATCATTTGATGGATTTGACTGAGGAGTTATTTCGCGGGTTAGCCGAAACGTTGTTAGGTTCAACACTCGTGCCTTATCAAGAGGATGTGTATGATTTTGGTAAGCCATTTGAGCGAATTTCGGTTAAAAACGCCATTTTGAAGCATAATCCTGACATTTGCATAGCGGATTTAGAAAGTTTAAATACTATTCGTGCGTTAGCAAAACGGCTAGGGGTGCATCCGCATGAGAGCGATGGTGTTGGTAAGATTCAAATTGAAATTTTTGATAAAACTGTCGAGCATTTGTTAAAAGACCCAACCTTTGTCACGGAATATCCTACGGAAATTTCACCGTTAGCACGGATGAATGATAAAGACCCAAGCATTACTGACCGTTTTGAGTTGTTTATTGGTGGACGGGAAATTGCGAACGGTTTTTCTGAGTTGAATGACCCTGAAGACCAAGCCGAGCGTTTTCGTCAACAAGTGGAAGCTAAACAAGCAGGTGATGAGGAAGCAATGCATTATGATGCTGACTATATTCAAGCCTTAGAATATGGTTTACCACCCACCGCAGGGGAAGGTATCGGGATTGACCGTTTAGTGATGTTGTTGACGAATCAACCTTCTATTCGTGATGTCTTATTATTCCCGCATTTACGTTTGAAACACGAGTAGCACATCATGCAAGTACGGATTAAATGGGTAGAAAATGCCTGCTTTGTTGCGGAATCAGAAAGTGGTCATGCGATTGTGTTAGATGGTTCACCTGAAATTGGCGGGCGAAATTTGGGTGCGCGTCCTATGGAGTTGTTGCTGATAAGTTTAGGCAGTTGTTCAGCAATGGATGTCGTGAGTATTTTACAAAAATCACGGCAGGATATGACGGATTGCGTTATTGAGGTGCAAGGTGAGCGGGCAGAAACCATTCCTAAAGTCTATACAAAAATTCATCTGCATTATGTTGTAACAGGGCGACAGTTAAAAGAGGCGCAGGTTAAACGGGCGGTGGATTTATCAGCGGAAAAATATTGTTCTGTTTCTGCTATGTTAAAGCTAGCGGCTGAGTTGACTTATGATTATGAAATAGTTGATGAAGTGCCAAAAGCAGAATAAGTAATGGTGTGCATGTAAAGGGGGTTTTATTTGCTTGCATCGCAGTGACAAAAGCATTGCTATTCCCGCCTATTCTGATTAGAATGTTCGGCTCAACTGTTATACCGCAGTATGATTACATGTACATTAAAGTATTATTTTTTTTCTCCTTGCTTTGTCACTGTGATAAAGCTGCATAATCCGTAGGGAGTCTGAATGAAGCATTACGAAGTTGTGTTTCTGGTGCATCCAGACCAAAGTGAACAAGTCCCTGCTATGGTCGAACGCTATCGCGCGATGATCGAAAGCAAAGAAGGGCTGATTCACCGTTTGGAAGACTGGGGTCGTCGCCAATTAGCATACCCCATTAATAAGATACATAAAGCCCATTACGTATTGATGAATATTGAGTGTGGCACTGAAGTATTAAGCGAATTAAAAAGCGCGTTCCGTTTTAACGATGCCGTCATTCGTGATCTGATTATTAGTCGCAAAGCGGCTGTAACTGAGCCATCTCCGCTGTTTAAAGCGAAAGATGAGCGTGAACAGCCTTTAAAAGCTGATGACGATTATGATGCTGATGATTTAGACATAGACGAGGATTACGATGACGATGTATCAGAAGAACAAGTCTCCTAGAAGAAATGCAAGTTCTTCACGGTTTTTCCGTCGTAAGAAATATTGCCGCTTCACCGCCGAAAAAGTTGTGGAAATTGATTACAAAGACCTCAACACGTTGAAAGGTTATGTGACTGAAACAGGTAAAATTGTTCCCAGTCGGATTACAGGCACAAAAGCCCGTTACCAACGTCAATTAGCGAAAGCAATTAAACTTGCGCGTTATCTGGCATTATTGCCCTATACCGATACGCACGAGTAAGGTGAAGCAAGATGGAAATCATTTTACTGGAAAAAGTCCCGAATTTGGGCGGCTTAGGCACGATGGTCAAAGTCAAAGCGGGTTATGCCCGTAATTACCTGATTCCTCATGGTAAAGCGGTTTTAGCCACTAAAGACAACGTTGCAAATTTTGAAGCGCGTCGTGCGGAGCTTGAAAAAGCACAACATGATAAGTTAGCCAGTGCCCAAGATCGTGCTGCACAATTACAAGAAATGACGGTTGTTATTTCTGGTAAAGTCGGTGTAGAAGGCAAGTTATTTGGTTCTGTTAGCGCGGGCGATATTGCGCAAGCTTTAACAGGCGCAGGCATTGCGGTTGATCGTCATGAAATCCGCTTGCAAGAAGGTCCTATCCGTTTCGTGGGTGAACATGAAGTTGCTGTTCATTTACATCCTGATGTCAATGTGTTATTGACTGTACAAGTTGTTTCGGAAAATTAATTCCTAGATAACTCAATGGACAGGGTAAAAAGGGGATGTAAAACTCCCCTTTTTATATGGCTCGTTGTATCATCATCAATCCTGAGTCGTTTTCTTTAGAAAATATCACTCATCAACCTTTAGGTTTCTGATCGCCTTGTTCGTTTATGCAGGAACCACCTCCTTATCCCGATCAAGAATTAGTTTCTTCTCTTAGAGAAACTGTTTCTCCTCATAAAATACCGCCCCATTCTCTTGAGGCTGAGCAGTCTGTATTGGGTAGCTTGCTATTCAATAATGGCGCGTGGTATTCCATTGCTGACCGTTTAGCTGAACGTGATTTTTATCGTCCTGAACATAGACTTATTTTCAAAGCCATTAAAACGTTGTCCGAAATGGGACAGCCTTGTGATGTGATTACTTTATCCGAATGGTTGAGTAAACAAGGTAAGTTGGAAGTTATTGGCGGAATTGGTTATTTAGGATTATTGGCAGACAGCACACCGAGTGCTGCAAATATTGCCGCGTATGCCGATATTGTGCGCGAAAAAGCAATATTGCGGGAATTGGTCAAAGTGGGTTCTACCATTATGGACAGTGCGTTTCAATATAATGGTAACAACCCTTCAGAATTATTAGAAAATGCAGAAAAATTAGTTTTTGAAATTGCCGAACAAGGGGCAAGGATGGGCGGTGGATTTCGGGAAATTAAAGAGATTCTAACCAAAACCTTAGACCAAATAGACTTGTTATATCAATCGGGTAACGCTATCACAGGTGTTCCGACAGGCTTTAAAGATTTTGATGAGCAAACCAGTGGCTTGCAACGTTCTGATTTAATTATTGTTGCGGGTCGCCCTTCTATGGGCAAAACCAGTTTTGCCATGAATATTGCTGAATACGTAGCCATTCAAGCCAAACATCCCGTTGCGGTTTTTAGTATGGAAATGCCTTGCGAACAGCTTGCGATGCGTTTAATTTCTTCTCTTGCCCGTATTAATCAACAAAGTGTCCGTACAGGTAAATTAGAAGACCATGATTGGCCTAATATTACTTCTGCCATCGGTTTATTATCTGAATCCCCTTTATTTATTGACGATACCCCCGCTTTAAATCCAACTGAATTACGCGCCCGTGCGCGACGCTTAGCCAGTGAACACGGTCAATTAGGTCTGATTGTTATCGACTATTTGCAGTTAATGCAAGTTCCTGATAGCCGCGAAAATCGTGCAACTGAAGTTTCTGAAATTTCGCGTGGACTGAAAGCACTGGCTAAAGAATTACAAGTACCCGTTGTTGCCCTTTCACAATTAAATCGTAGTTTAGAACAACGTCCGAATAAACGTCCTGTGATGTCAGACTTACGTGAATCAGGTTCTATTGAGCAAGATGCTGATTTGATTGTTTTTATCTATCGTGATGAAGTTTATAATCAGGATAGCGAAGATAAAGGCACGGCAGAAATTATTGTCGCAAAACAGCGAAATGGTCCTATTGGTACGGTACGTTTAACTTTCTTAGGACATTTAACCCGTTTCGAAAACTTTTCCCCCATGGATTATTATCACGGAGAACATTAAGTATGACACGTCCAACGCAAGCTATTATTTATTCATCCGCTTTGCGTGCTAATGTGCAGAGAATTCGAGAGCTTGCCCCTCAACAAAAAGTAATCGCTGTCCTGAAAGCAGATGGTTATGGTCATGGGGCGGTAAGAGTTGCTAATGTACTAGCAACGTTGGTCGATGCTTTTGCTGTCTGTTCGTTAGATGAGGCATTGGTATTACGTCATGCTGGAATAACGACACCTATCCTGTTGTTAGAAGGTTTTTTTTCTGTTGATGAATTGCCAATTATTGCTGCTCAACAATTGGAAACCGTGGTTCATACTCAGTGGCAGATAGAGCATATATTGGCATCACAATTGCCCGTAAAAGTCTGGCTGAAAGTTGATACAGGAATGCACCGCTTAGGATTTCTCCCTGAAGAAACAGAAGCAATTTGGAAACGTCTCAATCAGTGCGATACCCTCTTGAAACCAGTTCCGTTGATGAGCCATTTAAGTTGTGCGGATGAGCGACAAAATAAAACAACGATTGAGCAACTTTCTGTTTTTAATGAGTTATTACGACGAATTTCAACTGAAGCTTCTTTTGCAAATTCGGCGGGCATTTTAGCATGGCAAGCAACTCATTGTGATTGGGTGCGACCGGGCATTATGTTATATGGTGTATCCCCATTTCCTGATACTGTTGCTAAAGATGAGGGATTACAATCTGTTATGCAGTTACAATCTGCATTAATCAGTGTAAAACAGTACCGTAAAGGGGATTCTATTGGTTATGGCGCAACATGGCGTTGCCCACAAAGTATGCCCGTTGGTGTTGTAGCCGTGG
Organism: Beggiatoa leptomitoformis; assembly: GCF_001305575.3. Lineage (NCBI taxonomy): Bacteria > Pseudomonadati > Pseudomonadota > Gammaproteobacteria > Thiotrichales > Thiotrichaceae > Beggiatoa > Beggiatoa leptomitoformis. Next base: position 786,251 of record NZ_CP012373.2, on the reverse strand, counting down.
GTTATGCTGATGGTTATCCGCGTCACGCGCCTTCTGGTACGCCTGTTTTAGTGAATGGCAGACGAGTTCCGTTAATCGGACGGGTGTCAATGGATATGTTAGCGGTGGATTTACGATCGCAGCCTAACGCAAAAGTAGGGGATGTCGTGGTGTTATGGGGGAGAAATCTACCCATTGAAGAGATAGCAACACTTGCAGGAACAATTCCTTATCAGTTGCTTTGTAATGTTAGTCAGCGCGTACCCCGTATTGAGCGGACATAAAGTAAAGGCATAGGGTGAGAAATTTTATGTCCACGCATTAAAAAATATCAATATATTGAATTTAAAGGGAGTATTGCAATTAGACGGGCAGTTGTTATACTCTACGCAACTGACAGGCAAGTATCTTATTTAGCTTGTTTGTTGTGGTTTGTTTGTTGCAGTTGTTTTGCAACTCGTCCTGAGTTGGAATAAGGTGATTTTGAATACTTGACTTCGGGATGAAAGGATACTATATTTCTAATCAAATGTTGCACTGCACAAAACACTGTGCTAGTATAACCAGCAAGTAAAGAATTGAGTAAAGCAGATTGCTAAACCAAGCCAGTGTGACGAAGTGAACACTGCGTTGGTAAAAGTAAAAGACTCCTCCATCCTCCTTTGGTGGTTTGGCGTGACTCCCAGTCACGCCCCTTTTTAAGAATTTTATAGTTGTCGTTCCACAAAAACAAAAAAAAGAGGAAACGGCAATGCAGTAACCGACTCCTCCATCCTCCTTTGGTGGTTTGGCGTGACTCCCAGTCACGCCCCTTTTTAAGAATTTTATAGTTGTCGTTCCACAAAAACAAAAAAAAGAGGAAACGGCAATGTAGTAACCGACTCCTCCATCCTCCTTTGGTGGTTTGGCGTGACTCCCAGTCACGCCCCTTTTTAAGAATTTTATAGTTGTCGTTCCACAAAAACAAAAAAAAAGAGGAAACGGCAATGCAGTAACCGACTCCTCCATCCTCCTTTGGTGGTTTGGCGTGACTCCCAGTCACGCCCCTTTTTAAGAATTTTATAGTTGTCGTTCCATAAAAACAAAAAAAAGAGGAAACGGCAATGTAGTAACCGACTCCTCCATCCTCCTTTGGTGGTTTGGCGTGACTCCCAGTCACGCCCTTTTTTATTTCTAAACTAACCTATCTAATACAACGTAGGTGTGTACAACTTGTTTTCTCAACATAATATACAGCTTGTATTTTTATAGTTAAGGCTTCCAGCCTAATTCCTTGTCTTCCCTGAATCTCCTCAATCATCAGTGGTTTGGCGAAACACCCAGCGTGCCTCTTTCTGCGTGCTGGTTCAGCATAACACTTATCCTATACTGTTTAGATCAGTGACTACTCAAATTTCCCATGCTGTTTTTGTTTTACAGGGAAATATCGCCTGATAGTTAATGTACTATCAAAAACACTTCATTTTAACACTTAATCGCCTTAACGAAACACCACCTATAGTTGAAAATATAGGTGATATTTCCTTAAAACCGTTGGCAGTATAACATTAACCAAGTAAATCTGCGATAGCTGAACGCTCTTCTTCTAACTCATTTTGCGTTTTGGTTAGACGATCACGACTAAACTCGTCAATCTCTAAGCCTTGGACGATGCTATATTCACCGTTTGCGGTGGTAATGGGGAAGGAGTAAATTAATCCTTCAGGAATTCCATAGCTTCCATCACTAGGAACGGCCATGCTAACCCATTCGCCATTGCTACCTAACGCCCAATCATGGATATGATCAACTGCAGCGTTAGCGGCAGAAGCAGCACTGGATTTACCCCGTGCTTTAATGATTGCAGCACCACGTTGTTGTACGGTTGGAATAAAATCATTGGCAATCCAGTTTTGGTCAACTAGTGATTTAGCCGCTTTACCCGCAACGGTTGTATTGGTGATGTCTGGGTATTGTGTAGAAGAATGATTGCCCCAAATCACCATTTTCTTAATGTCAGTGACTTTTGTACCTGTCTTGGCAGATAATTGGCTCAATGCACGGTTATGATCGAGACGAGTCATTGCTGTGAAGTTTTTGGGGTTTAAATCAGGAGCAGAACGCATTGCAATGTAAGCATTTGTATTTGCTGGATTACCAACAACTAATACTTTTACGTTACGGTTTGCATAATCGTTTAATGCTTTGCCTTGCGTGGTGAAGATTTTGCCGTTGTCACGCAAGAGGTCGTTTCTTTCCATGCCAGGACCACGAGGTTTTGCACCCACTAATAGGGCATACTCAATATCAGTAAAGGCTGTTTTTACATCATCAGTGGTCACGATGCCATGTAAGAGGGGAAAGGCGCAATCGTCTAACTCCATTGCAACCCCTTTCAATGCTTCCATTGCAACGGGCATTTCTAACAATTGCAGAATAATGGGTTGATCAGGTCCTAACAATTGACCAGACGCAATTGCAAACACTAATGAATAAGAAATTTGACCTGCTCCACCAGTCACTGCGACACGGACGGGTTTTTTCATAGCGAATTTCCTTTATGTTGATGTTGAATAGACAAAAATCATGCGAGAGGGTAAATCAGACTTGAATTCTTTTCGTTTGTATTTCAAGAAAAATCAACTACATTATGCACCTACTTATAAACATTAGGTACTTCAGTTAAGGCTTGATACTGAACCGATATAATACTCTTAAAAATGGTTTCTCTGCTAGAGAATGTATAATGATCATTCACAGTTTATGATAAAATATCGTTATAGTTGCACACAAGCCTTTCGGTCAGCCACTTGCTTAGAGGGAGCATTTGAAGAAATGTCCACACCCAACCCCCAAACTCTTTTATTTAATGCCGCTTTTGTTGATGAATTATATGAAAATTATTTAGCTGATCCTACTCAAGTGAGTGGAGAATGGCGTGCTTATTTCGAGCAATTGCAAAAAGAAGAAAAATTAAGCAAACCAGACGTTCCCCATGCTCCTATCCAAGCCCGTTATTACGACTATAAACCCAGCCGTAATGCAGGAAATGGACAGGGCGGTTGTGACCAAGAATCATTATTTGGTTTTGCACACAAACAAGCTGCGGTACTCAGATTAATTAATGCTTACCGTTTTCGCGGGCATCAATTAGCGGATATAGACCCCTTAAAACTCAATGCAGTTGAACCATTAGAAGACCTAAGTCTTGCCTTCTATGGATTGAGTGATGCAGATATGAACACCGTATTTGACACGGGTTCATTGTATGGCAAAAATCGCGCAACTTTAAAAGAAATTATCGCGTTATTACAAAAAACCTATTGCCGTTCTATCGGTGCAGAATATATGCATATCACCGATACTAAACAAAAACGGTGGTTGCAGGAACGTTTAGAAGGTACTTTAGCAACGCCTTCCTATGTCAGCGATGAGAAAAAACGCATTTTAGAAAAGCTCACTGCTGCGCAAGGCATTGAAGATTACATGCACACGCAATACGTCGGACAAAAACGCTTCTCGCTAGAAGGCGGTGAAAGTTTAATTCCGATGTTAGATGAATTAATTCAACAAGCTGGTAGCAACGGCATGAAAGAAATCGTGCTGGGCATGGCGCACCGAGGACGGTTAAACGTCCTGATTAACATCATGGGGAAACGTCCTAAAGACTTATTCTCTGAATTTGAAGGTAAAATTAAAGACCATCAAGGTTCAGGCGATGTTAAATATCATCAAGGCTTCTCCTCCGAAGTCATGACTCCCGGTGGCTATGTACATCTTGCCCTAGCATTCAATCCCTCCCACTTAGAAATTATTAATCCTGTGGTTGAAGGCTCCGTGCGGGCGCGTCAAGAACGACGTGGCGACAAAGACCGTAATCAAGTTTTACCCATTCTTATTCATGGGGATGCCGCATTTGCTGGTCAAGGCGTGATTATGGAAACCTTAAACCTTGCTGAAACTAGAGGTTATGGCACGGGTGGTACGGTACACATCATTATTAATAACCAAATTGGTTTCACCACCAGTGACCCCTTTGAAGCACGTTCCACCATGTACTGCACCGACGTTGCTAAGATGGTGCAAGCCCCTATTTTCCATGTTAATGGAGATGACCCAGAGGCTGTTATTTTCATTACCCGTTTAGCCTTAGACTACCGCCTAGTTTTCAAAAAAGACGTAGTTATCGACATGGTTTGCTATCGTCGTCACGGACATAACGAAGCTGACGAACCCGCCGCTACCCAACCTATTATGTACCAAAAGATTGCCAAACAAACCAAGGTACAAAGCCTCTATGCACAACAATTAGTCAAAGAAGGCATTATCGGTGTAGAAGAAGGCGAAATGCTGTTACAACAATATCGCGCTGACTTAAAAACCAAAGAAGTCGTTTCCCGTCCTGTGAGCCTAGATTTTCAATTTTCCGTTAATTGGAAGCCCTACTTAGGGACAAAATGGAACGAGCCTGCAAATACCAGCCTTAGCAAAGATGCCGTGAAAAATCTTATGCAACGGGCAAATACCGTTCCTGAAGGCTTTAAGCTCAACCGCAGTGTCGAGAAAATTATTGAAGCACGCAATAAAATGGGGGCGGGTGAATTATCTTTTGATTGGGGTGCTGCGGAAGTTTTAGCCTACGCTGCCCTAGTAGAAGAAGGACACCCTGTTCGTTTATCAGGACAAGACTGCGGACGTGGTACATTCGCTCACCGTCATGTGGTTCTTCATGAACGCGATACAGGTGAATCCTACTTACCTCTCCGTAACCTTTCAGAAAAGCAAGCAAACTTCCTTGTTATCAACTCATTACTATCAGAAGAAGCTGTTTTAGGTTTTGAATTTGGTTACAGCTCCTCCGACCCAGAAACCCTTGTGATTTGGGAAGCGCAATTTGGTGACTTCGCCAATGGTGCGCAAGTCGTTATTGACCAATTCATCAGCTCCTCCGAATCCAAATGGCAACGTATGTGTGGATTAGTCATGCTTCTCCCACATGGTTATGACGGACAAGGCCCTGAACATTCTTCCGCCCGTTTAGAACGCTACTTACAACTGTGTGCAGAAGACAATATGCAAGTCTGCGTTCCCAGTACCCCTGCGCAAAACTTCCACTTACTGCGCCGTCAAGTCCTGCGTCCTTACCGTAAGCCATTAATTATCATGAGTCCTAAGAGCTTGTTACGGCATAAACTCGCTGTTTCCAGCATAGAAGACTTTACCGAAACCAGTTTTCAACCAGTGTTGGATGAAGCCGACAAGAGCATCGTGCCAGAAAAAGTGCGGCGTTTACTCTTCTGTAGCGGTAAAGTTTATTATGACTTGGTTGAAGCCCGTACGGAACACAACATTAAAGATATTGCAATCATTCGTTTGGAACAACTTTACCCACATCCTAAAGAAGAAATTGCCAAAATTGTTGCCCGTTATCCCAACGCAAAAAGTCGAGTTTGGGTACAAGAAGAACCCAGAAACCAAGGTGCATGGTGGTTTATGCGTGCGCACATGGATGTCAACCTGCAAGAGTTTGAAGGCGGACGTATTGAATACGCAGGTCGCCCCTCTTCTGCTTCTCCTGCTGTTGGTTATTTATATTTACACCGTCAACAACTGCAAGAATTCTTGGCAGAGGCTTTAGAACTCAACACCGAAGCCAAGCGCGTTGCCGTATAAGTTTGTCAATTCACTGCTTCTTTCAACAGCAAAAATCTGTTGAAAGAAGATGGTATAAATAATTGTCCATTTATCCTAAACTATTACCGCCAAAAGGAAAATAAACAGTGTCTATCGTAGATGTAAAAGTCCCTGTGCTATCAGAATCCGTTGCCGATGCAACGGTACTAGAATGGTATAAAAAAGCTGGCGATGCTTTACAAGAAGGCGACAAATTAGTTGATATTGAAACTGATAAAGTTGTCCTTGAAGTGGTTGCCCCCAAAGCTGGTGTATTGACCAGCATTGTTAAAGACAAAGGCGCAAGCGTCCTCAGTGAAGAACTCTTAGGTTCCATCGACACCACCGCCACCGCAACAACAACCAGTCCTGTCGCCGCTGCACCCGTTGCAACAGCACCCGCCGCTGTTGCTAGCAGTGCCGACCCTAAAACCAGCCCTGCTGTGCGTAAAATGGCAACTGAGCAAGGCATCAATCCTGCCGATGTACCCCATTCTGGTGACCGTGTTACTAAATCAGACATGTTAGCCGCAGGACAAAAACCCGCAACTGTCGCTCCAAAAGCCCCACCGCTTGTTGGTTCACGCCCAGAAGAACGGGTTGCAATGACACGGATGCGTAAACGGACAGCCGAACGTTTATTAGAAGCTCAGCACCAACATGCCTTGTTGACAACATTTAATGAAATCAACATGAAACCCATGATGGACTTGCGGACAAAATACAAAGACGAGTTCGAAAAGAAACATGGTGCAAAATTAGGCTTTATGTCCTTCTTCACCAAAGCCACCGTTGCAGCATTACAAAAATTCCCGATTGTTAATGCCTCCACTGAAGGCGATGACATTATTTATCATGGTTACTACGACATCGGCATTGCTGTTAGTTCCCAACGTGGTTTAGTTGTGCCTATTCTGCGCGATGCGGATGCACTTTCTTTTGCCGACATTGAAAAGGGTATTGCTGATTTTGGCAAACGCGCCCGTGATGCCAAATTAACCATTGAAGAATTAACAGGTGGCACATTCAGCATTACGAATGGTGGAATTTTCGGCTCAATGATGTCCACCCCCATTTTAAATCCGCCACAAAGCGCGATTTTAGGGATGCACAACATTGTTGACCGTCCCTATGTTGAAAACGGACAAGTCGTTGTCCGCCCTGTCATGTATGTTGCTTTAACTTACGACCACCGCATTATTGACGGACGTGACGCAGTACAATTCTTAGTTGCGATTAAAAACGCCATTGAAGACCCTGCTCGTTTATTATTAGAAGTCTAAGAAAATCCTAAACCCCTCTTCATGAGGGGTTTATAACAACAGAAAACTAAAAAATATCAAGGAGTAAAACAATGGCAGATTTTAACGTCATCGTAATCGGTGCAGGTCCTGGTGGTTATGTCGCGGCTATCCGTTGTGCGCAACTCGGCATGAAGGTCGCTTGCGTAGAGAAATATCTCAACCCTGAAGGACAAAACTCTTTAGGTGGCACATGCTTAAATATTGGATGTATCCCCTCCAAAGCCTTATTAGACTCTTCTCACCATTACTACCACATTAAAAAACATGCGGGTGAACATGGGATTAAAGTCGACAACGTTAGTATTGACGTTGCTACCATGTTAGCGCGCAAAAATGACGTGGTAAAAAACTTAACACAAGGTATTGCTGGGCTTTTTAAAAAAAATAAAGTCACCCGTTTAGAAGGTTCTGCCAGCTTTGTAACGGCTGATAAAATCAAAGTAACCACTAAAGAGGGTGGTGAACAAGAATATACCGCTGATAAAATCATCATTGCCACAGGTTCTGTGCCAACCAATATTCCTGTTGCTCCCATTGATAACCAATACATAGTTGATTCCACAGGCGCTCTCTCCTTTGACAGTATTCCTGCGCGTTTAGGTGTGATTGGTGCGGGTGCTATCGGTTTAGAATTAGGCAGCGTTTGGAATCGTTTGGGTAGTCAAGTGACGATTTTAGAGGCCTTACCCGAATTTTTGTCTGTTGCTGACCGCAAGATTGCAACGGCTGCATTTAAAGAACTGCAAAAACAAGGTTTAAACATCCAACTTAGTGCGAGTGTTACCAATGCTAAAGTGGTTGGTAATGAAGTCCATGTCAGCTATAAAGATGTAAACGGTGCAGAACAACAAACTATTGTTGATAAACTAATTGTTTCCGTCGGACGCAAACCTAACACAGCGGGTTTAAACGCCGAAGCCATCGGTGTAAAAATTTCTGAACGGGGTTTTGTGGTGGTTGATGAACATCGTCAAACCAATGTCCCGAATGTTTATGCGATTGGTGATGTGATTGGTGGCCCTATGCTCGCACATAAAGCCTCAGAAGAAGGCATTATGTTGGCTGAACGTTTAGCGGGTCAAAAAACTGAAATGCACTACGATATTATGCCGTGGGTGATTTACACATGGCCAGAAATTGCATGGGTAGGTCGTACGGAAGAAGAATTAAAAGCAGCAGGCATTGAATACCGTGTTGGACAATTCCCCATGTTAGCTAGCGGACGCGCACGTGCGCATGGCGAAACGGCAGGGATGATACGCATGATTGCGGATGCAAAAACTGACCGTATTTTAGGCGTGCATTTATTTGGTATTTCTGCTTCCGAATTGTTATCAGAAGCGGTATTAGCGATGGAATGTCAAGCTAGCAGTGAAGACTTAGCCCGTACTATTCATGCACATCCAACCTTAGCAGAGGGAATGCATGAAGCGGCGTTGGCGGTTGATGGACGAATGATTCATGCTTAGTTATTAACTAACTATTTTTGAGCAGAAATAAGAGTAGTGCTAAAAGAACATTTCAACATTTATATTGTTAAACTGTTTTAATAACTTTAGCACTACTCTATTTTTTTTAAAAAAAGTATAACCAACTAATTAGATAAAATTAAAACAGGCTTAGTGGTACTGTAAGACATAGGATTTTTAAATGAAGAAAAATATCAATGTATTATCCATAATAATTGTTGTTGCTGTATTTATTGCGGGAGTTATTACTGTTTATCTACCCATTAGTTCTTTTCATGATCTAACAGTAGAGAACGTTTATTTTACACAACCATCTCAATCTCAATTACATACTTTTGATAGTACCCCTCAAGTAAAAGCGCATCGTGTTGTATTAATAACATTATTTCTTGCTATATGCCTTGCGGGGTTTTTATTAAAAATAAAATATATTAAAGACTTAACTTTATCTAGTTATCAAAGGAATATTTGGGGATACTTCGTAGGAGGAGCAATAATAGTAGGGGGAATTTATAATTTATTTCTCTTAGGAGGAGCAGCTAAAACTCAACTGCTATATATGCTAGTTTATGTAGCTTCTTATTTGTTCTTTTTACTAGGAATAAAAAATTTAAATAATTTGACGAAGAAAAATAATTTTTTTTTAATTTTACTGGCTATAGCTGTTTGTATTATCACACTAGCTCTCTCAAATAATATTCTTTATTTTAATGATATTGCTGGATTTATTTTCTTAAATGCCCATTACGATTTAGCTTACTCATCAACAGCACGTCTTGTACATGGACTTAATTTATACGAGGAAATTACTACTAGCGGTTTTGGTATCATAGTGCCTATTTTATTTTCATTTTTTATAAGACTTGGGCTTTCCATAGATTTTCTAATTAATTTAGCATGTCTTTTTTATTTCACTAGTGCGTTAACTATCCTCTATTTATATAACTCAAAAAACACATTATTTATTTTATTTGTCATTTTCTGTGCGTCTATCCTTATTTATACTGGCTTTAGCATTAGATATTTGTGCTTTCCGATTAGCTTAATCATGATTTTTCTTGTAAGGGGAAATATATCTGGTTTTGTTTTAGGTAGCGTATCCGCTTTTTCCGTTTTATGGAATCCTGAAACGGGTGTATCAATTGCTTTTGGCTGTCTAGTATTTCTAATACTACGAGAAAATAAAAAAGTATATACATTAATATTATTATTTATCAAGTTCGTAACAGGTCTTACTACCACATTCTTAATATTCTATTCTATCTTTTACATAATACTTGGATACTTACCAAATCCACCAATGGGATTTCTAACGTATTTGATAGAACGCTCATCAGGATATGGCGGCATTCCTCTTCCATTTAACACTTTGATGTTAGTTATTTTTATACATAGCCTCTATACAGTTACGAATAATACATTGTTATGGTTATCATCAGAGACCCCCTTAAATATCAAACGTAGTTTCAAATCAGCAGTTGCAACTATGTTGCTTATTTGGTTTGCATATTATGTAAACCGTCCAGAAATAACAGCACTCAAATTGAGTATATATTGTTTCTTATATATATTTTTAATAGCTGATATATTTAATACACGTTATCTCTATGTTTTACAAAAAGAAAAAATTTCTTTCAAGTTAATCCACGTTAGTATTGCCATTGTTTGTATACTAATGACATATCTAACATATTTACAAACACGAGAACTGTCTTCTTTTATACAAGAAAATAATATAAAAAAGCTTATTATGAATTCTCCTCTGCAATATAACCCTATTGATGGTTTTACTTCTCGATTTTATCTGCCAAGTGAATTAGTGACTATTTTGAATAAAAAAATAGTCTTTATAAAAAATAGTGTTGAGTCAGAAACGGCATTTCATTTTTCTCTATACGGGGATTTTATTTCTTATTTATCAAAAAATTATCAGCTATTACCATACTATAATGTATATGCAGAAGTAATGAATGAATTAAAATATGACAAACTCGCACAACAGATTGAACTTAAAAAGCCAGAGTTATTACTTTTTGATGATTTTTCTAGTGATGAAAAACAAAGTTTAAGTAAGTTCCATTATGCCAATTTAATGGAAGGGTATGGTATTTTTTATGATCAAGTTACTAAGCGAATGAGTCATACCTATTACTTAGATAAACAAAAAGATGGATGGATTGTTTGGCGCAGAAGGCATTGATTTTTCCACGTATTAAATAAAGATAAGGGTAATGTTTTGTTCATCCCTGTTTTTTGTTTACATTTAAATTTTGTCATTAAATAAAAAACTGTCACGATTATCTCCAATACAACCTATTCCTATACCAAAGCGTTCTGTGTTTTTATGGGTTAGCGTTTCTTTATTCTTTGATTGCAAAAGTTTATAGCGTAAGTCATGGCATTCTTTCCCATACCGTTTAGAATTGCTTATCATCACTGACTTCTTTGGGGTTTACTATAACCATGATGGAAAATGCTACGTTTAACCCTAAACGTTTTTTAGCGACGCTTACCACAAAATCAGGGGTCTATCGGATGTTAGACCAAACGGGTGGCATTCTTTATGTTGGGAAAGCGCGTAATTTAAAAAAACGTGTGGGTAGTTATTTTACCCAGTCCGACCAATCGCCAAAAACCCGCGCCCTTGTTGCCCAGATTGCCGCCATTGAAATTACTGTGACTCACACGGAAAGTGAAGCCTTAATTTTAGAAAATACCTTAATTAAAGCCCATCAACCACGTTATAACATCTTGTTACGAGATGATAAAAGTTATCCGTTTATTTATCTTTCTGCACATACCTTTCCACAATTAGGATTACATCGCGGTACAAAACGCGGTAAGGGAAAATATTTTGGTCCTTATCCACATGCAAAGGCGGTGTATGACAGTTTGAATTTGATGCAGAAAATTTTCCCCATTCGTCAGTGTGATGATAGTTTCTTTCGTAACCGTTCGCGTCCTTGTTTGCAGTATCAAATCAAGCGTTGTACCGCGCCCTGTGTGGGTTTTATTGACGAAGCGAGCTATGCGGAGGAGGTAAAACACGCGACTTTATTTTTAGAAGGTAAAAGTCATGCGGTTATCAGCGAATTAGTGGAGAAAATGAAAACAGCGGCTGATATTTTAGATTATGAAAAAGCCGCGCGTTATCGTGACCAAATTAATAGTTTACGTGTTATTCAGGCTCAACAATATGTTAGTACGGATGCGGGTAATGTGGATATCATTGCGTGTTTAGTCGAGAATGGTATTAGTTGTGTGCAGGTTCTTACAGTACGTGATGGGCGACAATTGGGCAGTCGTGCTTATTTTCCGAAACAAGAAGGTGACGAAGACGCACAAGTCGTGTTAGACGCATTTCTGCCGCAGTTTTATTTGGGTAATGCGCATGATATTCCTGATGAAATTATTTTATTTCCCGCAATAGCGGATACAAAAGCCTTAGCGGAAGCTATCCAGCAACAGCGCAAACGTCAACCGCGCTTTAGCATTCATGTACGCACGACGCGCGCTCGTTGGGTTGAAATGGCTGTGGAAAATGCGAAACAGAGTTTGCAACAACGTAAACCCAGTCATCATCGGGAGCGACTTGCTGCATTAAGTATCGCTCTACATTTAGAAACGCTACCACAACGTTTAGAATGTTTTGATATTAGCCATACGCAAGGGGAAGCAACGGTGGCTTCTTGTGTGGTATTTGATGCGGATGGGGCGTGTTCTGGTGCTTATCGTCGTTATAATATTACAGGTATTACGGGCGGAGATGATTACGCGGCAATGCAACAGGCATTAAGTCGGCGTTTTAGCAAAGTAGTGCAGGGGGAAGGAGCATTACCTGATATACTCTTTATTGATGGTGGTGCTGGTCAGGTGAAAGTAGCGCATGATACACTTATAAAGTTAAGTGTTTTTAACGTTCAGATTATCGGTGTTGCTAAAGGAACGGGACGGAAAGCAGGGTTAGAAAGTTTAATATTTCCTAATGAAGAACACCCGCTTTTTTTACCGAAAGATTCTCAAGCCCTACATCTTATTCAACAAATCCGTGATGAAGCCCATCGCTTTGCTATTGCGGGACATCGACAACAGCGCAATAAAGTCCGTCAGAAATCCGTGTTAGAACAGATTGCGGGCATTGGTGCGAAACGTCGTAAACTGTTACTCAATCATTTTGGTGGCTTACAAGGGGTATCGCGGGCAGGCGTAGAAGAGCTTGTCCGAATACCCGGCATTAGTCGACAATTAGCGCAAAAAATTTACGATTTCTTTTTAACGACGTGACAACTCCTAACGCCCTTACTCTTTTACGTATCGTTTTAATTCCCTTGTTTATTGGTGCTTGTTATTTACCCGGTACATGGGCTAATGAATTAACTACTTTTATTTTCGCCTTGGCTGCGATTACTGATTGGTTCGATGGTTATTTAGCGCGACGCTGGAATCAACTGTCTGCTTTTGGGGCTTTTCTTGACCCTGTTGCGGATAAATTGATGGTGGCTGTTGCCTTGGTTTTTCTGGTTGAAGCGAATCCTAGTCCTTGGATGTCAATTCCTTCCGCAATTATTATCGGGCGCGAAATAACCATTTCCGCACTGCGTGAATGGATGGCTGAATTAGGTCAGCGTGCGACCGTTGCAGTGTCTTATATTGGTAAAGTTAAAACGACTGCACAAATGTTGTCGATTACCTTGTTACTTTATCGTGAACCGTTATGGGATTTTCCCATTTATTATGCGGGATTTGTCTTGTTGTATATCGCGGCGGTGTTGACGATTTGGTCTATGCTGGTTTACCTACGGGCAGCATTGCCGTTGTTGTTAAAAGATGGTTTGTAGTTGGGTGTTATTTGTATCAGGATTTTCAGACCCTCCCTCACTCATGGGGTAGGGAGGGGAATATTTCTTCCACACGTCCTCAATCTGGCATCATGAGGTTAAGCGATTTCAATCGTTACTTCGGTTTTAACGGATTGTCCAATAAAACAATTACGATGCGCACTTTCATGCAATTTTTCTAATTGTTCATGTGTTGGTTGATTATCCCCCATAAAGGTAACGCTAGGGTGTAATGTAACCCGTGTAACTGCCATTTTTCCTTCTGCATTTTTTTCTAAAATACCAATGGCTTGGTCAAGATAATGCGCAAGCTGATAACCACGTTTTGCCGCAACGGCGAGAAAGGTTAGCATGTGACAGTTAGATAAGGCAGCGACTAACAATTCTTCAGGATTGGTACAAGCGGTGTTACCATTAAATTCAGGGGCGGAAGAGGCGTTGATTTGAATACCACTGGGAAATGTAACTGTGTGGTCACGGCTGAAAGAATCCGCATTAAACGCTGTTGTTGGATTTTTCCATTCAATGGTTGCTTTATGTTCTGACATGAGAAACACTCCTTTTTTGTCAAGATGATGGATAAGTCAATGCCTGAATAATGTTTGTATATTGGGGATATTGTGTCAATAAATCATCACGACGCGCTAATGTAAAGTCGCTAAAATCAAATGCTGGTGCAACAGTACACCCTAATAAGGCATAACTATTTGTCTGAACAAGTCGCGCACCAAACCAACAACCTGCAGGAACAACCGCTTGAAAAACTTCTCCAACCGTTGGATTTGACCCTAAAATAATTGTTTGTAATATGCCTTGTATATCAATAATATACAGATTAATGCTTGAACCTGCATAAAAATGCCACAATTCATCAGACTTAATCTGGTGTAATGCAGAAAATTGTTCACCGCAGAGTAGATAATAAATCGCACTGCTGATAAAACGATTTGCTCCGAAACGTGATGGCAATGCTTGTGCGGCTAAAGATTCTGTCGCGCAATAAGTACGGCGATAATATCCGCCTTCTGGATGAGCTTGTAAATTCAGAGTACGAATCCAATAGTGAGCATCTTGCATAAGATTTAATGCCTTATAATGAATGTAAATAATAAGGATTTATACTGCATAGCAGTGGTTTTTTGATAAAATGCGTATGGTTGCTGATTTTTATAAACTGGCATAGAGTTGGCATAATTGAACATTATTCAATTATCCAATTGTTACTTTTTCGAGGTGTTTATCATGAAGTTGAATGTCATTAGTTTGTTTGTTGTTATATCCATTTTTACGATAGGATGTGCTGAAGGCCCTTCTAAACAAACGATGGGTGCTGCAGTGGGGGGGGTTTTGGGCGGTATTGGTGGTTCTCAAATTGGGGGCGGTAAAGGTAAAACAACAGCCATTATTGCGGGTACATTATTGGGCGCAATTATTGGGGGTTCTATTGGACAATCGATGGATACTACAGACCGTCAACAAGCCTATAACACATTAGAAAATGTGCCTGATAACCAAGCTGTCGCATGGAAAAACCCAAATACTACCTCTCAATATACCGTTACGCCAACTAGCACTTATACGGGCAGTAGTGGCAATCCTTGTCGCGATTATTCCACCGTCGCCGTTATTAATGGTCAACGCGAGACAATTTATGGAACCGCCTGCCGTCAACCAGATGGTTCTTGGAAATCCTCTTCTTAATTTACCCTTGTTTCTAGGGAGCTTACTTCTCAAAGCGACTTGTGTTATCAATACGCAAGTCGCTTTTCTCTTTAACCGCCTTATGATAATTATTTGTAAATGATATACGCGCCCTTTTTTTCACATAATTGTCATAAACACTTCTTAGCATAAACACACATGGCTTCTTTCTCTTTTAACACAGGCAAAACAATGTCAACACCAGAATGGGATATTAATCAATCTAAAGCACTCTATAGTATCGAACATTGGAGCGGTGGCTACTTTGATGTGAATAATAAGGGCGAGATACAAGTCACCCCTATCCCGTCTAGACCTGCTATTAGCTTGTATGAATTGGCACAAAACTTTACGGCACATGGCTTGTCATTGCCTGTTTTAGTCCGTTTTCCCAATATTTTACATCACCGTGTCTATACCATCCGTGAAGCTTTTGCACGGGCAATTGCTGAAAATAAGTATCAGGGAGAATATACCGCTGTTTACCCTATCAAGGTAAATCAACAACACCATGTTGTAAAAGAAATTATGAATGCTGGCGTGAATGGTGGTGTCGGATTGGAAGCGGGTAGTAAATCAGAGTTGATGGCAGTGCTTGCGCTTGCCCCCTTGCAAGGTGGAACGGTTATTTGTAACGGTTATAAAGACCGTGAATACATCCGTTTAGCATTAATTGGGCAACAAATCGGATTACATCCCTACTTAGTCATTGAAAAAGCTTCAGAATTACAGATGATTATTGAGGAATCTCGCAGTATGGGCATAGTGCCTCGTATTGGTGTGCGGATTCGCCTTGCCTCTGTCGGAACGGGTAAATGGCAAAATAGTGGTGGTGAAAAATCTAAATTTGGACTTTCTGCGGCAAAACTACTAGACGTTATACAAGCGATAAAAGATGAAGGCTTAATTGAATCTTTACAACTTATGCACTTTCATCTGGGTTCACAAGTTGGCAACATTCGTGAGTTACAAAAAGCCTTACAAGAAGCAGCACGTTGTTATGCGGAACTATTAGCCATTGGTGTGCCTATCCAAGTGGTTGATGTTGGCGGTGGTTTAGGGGTGGATTATGACGGCACACGCTCACGACATTCCTGCTCGATTAACTATTCTGTGCAAGAATATGCAAATAACGTCGTTTATGAACTGAAAAAAATCAGTGAATTACACAACTTACCACATCCCAATATTATCAGTGAATCGGGACGTGCGATGACGGCGCATCATGCCGTATTAATAGTTAATGTCAACGATATAGAACCCGCACCGGGTTTAACCGCCCCGCCCCCCGTCGCGGATGATGCACCAACGATTTTAAAAGACATGGCGGAAAATCTGAAAACCATCAATCAACGTTCAGCGATTGAAGTCTATCACGACGCAATTTACTGGTTAAATGAAGCACATACATTATTTACTCATGGGATTATTAATCTAGCACAACGCGCCCATGCAGAACAATTGTATTATGCTATTTGCCGTCAAGTGCGCGAAATGTTACAAGCAGGCTCACGCACTCACCGCGAAATTTTGGACGAACTAAATGATAAGCTAGCGGATAAATATTTTTGTAACTTTTCATTATTCCAATCAGTACCAGATGCGTGGGCAATTGACCAATTATTTCCGATTGTTCCCCTGCATCGCCTAGATGAATGTCCAGACCGTCGCGCGACGCTACAAGATTTAACTTGCGATTCAGATGGACAATTTGACCGTTATGTTGATGGCGCGGGTGTAGAAACCAGTATGCCTGTACATATTCCTAGAGAAGATGAACCCTATTTATTAGGCGTGTTTTTGGTTGGTGCATATCAAGAAATTTTGGGCGATATGCACAACTTATTTGGCGATACCTTCTCGGTTAACGTGTATGTTACAGAAGATGGTGGCTATGAATTGGTAAACCCAATGGAAGGTGACACAGTGCAAGAGATGTTGCGTTATGTTAATTTTGATACCGACTTTTTACGCAATACCTATCGTAAACGCTTACAAGCCGCTGCCATCACCCCTGAACAACGCGCCGCTTATCAACGCGAAATTGACTCAGGACTAGTCGGTTATACTTACCTAGAAACCTAAATATTCACTTTGTTAAACATTGATTTGTAAAATATTACCGACGGATTAATTACTTTTTACGTCGCATCAACAGACTGCTTGTAAAAGTAGCACGGATACCACCGCCTCAAACGGTGCTATCCGTATTCTTACCTAGTTTTCAGAATAACCCCATTAATATTCCCTACTTTTCATCCAACCGTGTTACGCCTCGCCATAACTCATTGGGTGGATTAGTAATAAAGTATTGGCAACGCTGAATATAAATATTAATGACCTTATCGTCTTGTAAAAAAACTTTCAATGCTAAAAAGTGTTCTAATGCCTCTTCCCATTGACGAGATTTATACAACTGCATTGCGATTTCATAACGGGTTAAATGGGCTAATTTCACCTCGCGCAACGCCAGCGGGTCAACGTCAAACACTTCATAAACCGTAATAGCTTCTTCTTTTCCCTTAACTTGTACGGTGTCTATCTCACGGATTAAAAAGCGTTCAGGATGTTGCAATTGCTGATAAGTAGAAGAAGTAATGCCGATTATAATCCCATACTGTTTAGTCAAGCCTTCCATACGTGATGCTAAATTAACCGTATCACCAATAACGGTACTTTCCATCCGACTTTCAAAACCAATTGTGCCTAAAATCAATGCGCCCGTGTGAATACCCACTCCAATTGACAATGGTTTTTCCCCATTATTTTGTCGATAAGCATTGTACTCATGTAAACGCATTAACATCCCAACAGCCGCCAATACGGCATCATCCGCAACCCCAACATGCGTACCGGGAAATAACGCCATGATGGCATCGCCAATATATTTATCGATAAAACCACCATTTTCTGTGATATTAGGACCAATAAAATCCAAATAATCATTTAAAAAGTGAAAGTTATCTTCGGGAGTCATGGTTTCCGATAAAGTCGTAAATGAACGAATATCCGAAAACAAAACCGACATTGTTTCCTGAGACGCATCCCCTAAAACAACATCTTCGATTTCCTCCCTTCCCAAACGTAATAAAAACTCGGTTGGAACAAAACGTTTAAAGGCAATATTTTTGCGTTCAATTTTTTCATAATTACGCACATTTTCAATAGCGACGGCTGCTTGTGAGGCTAAGGAAAACACGATTTCAATATGGTTATTCGCAAATGGCACACAATCACCCGTTTTCGGGTCTAGCGGATTAATCAGTTGCAATACCCCAACTGCATTTTGTGTACGGTCTAAGAGTGGTACAACTAAAATTTCTTGAATACGATAGCCTTTAAACAGCGTATAAATAGCCTTATCCCTCTCGGGGTCAAATACTTCTTTAAAATCGGCTTTACTGGTTAAAATTTGTTTAGTCCGCGCACTATAAGCAACATATTTCTGCTCATGAATATTAATAGCGGGTAAATCAATTGACTGCGTATAAGCACCGCCTAAAAACAAATTAAGGGATTTATTTTGGATAATTTCAAAGCCCAATTGCTCATCCTCCAAAATATACAATGTTCCCCCATCCGCATTTGTTACATTACGCGCCTCAGACACAAATAACTCTAATAATTTCAGCAGACTATTTTCAGCAGATAAGGCGGTTCCAACACGTGTTAGCGTTTCAACTGTATTCTTAAGAATGCGGTCAGCCTCTTTTTCTTTCGTAATATCCCGAACTAAAATGACCGAACCGATATATTTAGAACCAACATATTCACTGGTTTCTGAAAGGGTGTCTTTTTGAATAATCGCGGTTGCAACGGCTTGTCCCACTCGATTATCTACAAGGCTAATTTCCGCGCCATAAACCTCACCAATACTATTCATGACTTTGCGGGCTAATTCGGCGGCTTCCGCATCATTAAAAATATCTTGGCAATCTTTCCCCAACATATCGCGCCGCTTAGGAAACATCGCCAATAATGCAGGATTATAACGAATAATTTTACCTTGTTTATCAGTTACTAATAAACCATCCGCCATATTATCAATAATGGCTGTCATGTGCGCGAGGGTATTTTGTAATTTACGTGTAGCATCTTGTACCCGTTGCTCTAGTGTATTAAACAACTCCTGTAATTGTCGTGACATACTATTAAATGAACTGGCTAATGTCCCAAATTCATCTTTTAAATCCATAATAATTTCATACGACAAATCGCCAGAAGTAACCCGTCGAACCCCATTAAGTAATTTATAAATAGGAATCAATATACTACGCGCCAGCAAATAACCAAAAATAGAAGCGACAACAATACACAACAACATTAATCCAAGTAGATTAATCACCGCTTGCTTTGTGGTTTCTACATACCTATCAGCAGGAATACTAACGCCTAAAACAGCAATTGGCATTTTATTAATATCATTAATCGTTGCATATTCAGCTAATTGTCCACCATAGCGAATATCAATGTCATGTATTTCTTGCTGCGCACGAATAGTTCTAAGATAATTTTCTGCCCTGATTTGTGGCTTATTTTCTAAATGTTCTGTTGTAAAACTGATAGATTCTGCATCAGCATAAATTGCCGCTGTTACCTCTAACAGATTTTCAATATCAGCGACTAAAATACGATCTTGATTTAACACATAACGGGCTAAAAGTACGCCTATCACTTCGGGTTGTGTTGCTATTGGCGAGTTATTATTTGCACTGCGAACCGCCTCACTTTTAAAAATAGGGCTTGCTACTGAAATCGCTAATAATTTTTGTAAATTATCAATTTCAATTAATTCCGTTGCAGTAATGGTTTCCCGTTGTTCTAAGGCTTTTTTTATTAAAATATTATTGTGTAAAGCCGTTTCTTTTTCCAAACGGGCATAATCTTTCCGTATTGTTTGCGCTAATAGGTTTTTTTGCGGGTCAACAATAATAAGCTGCGATAATTTTTTACTGTCTAATGCATCAGTTAAATATTGATTAATCTTATTTTTAATCAAAAAATTAACTAACACTTGTAAACTTCTATCGGTTGCCAATGTATGCGTTGTACTTTCAATTTCTTTAACCTTATTCTGATAAATTAACTGTGCAACCCGCATATTTTTTTTCATATTTTCAACGGCTTCTACCTCAATTTTGTCGGAGAAGTAATAAATTGAAAAAATAGTTGTAGAGATAGTGGAAATACACGTCACAATAAAAAAAGAAAGTAGTAACTTACTTTTTAATTTGAGATTTTTAAACACAAAAGGTTCTCCCACCGCCACCATATTGAATACCATCGCACGTTGTTATCATTGTTAATTTTTCTGGAAAAATTATTAAATTAAAAGCATCTAGTAAATATGCAAGATACATGCGCTGTTTAATTACGCCAACGATAATACCATCACCAATTAACTCACACTCACTTGGATTATAATACTTATAAATCATACAAATAAATTCACCCTTGTTATAGACTATGAGTTAATATTATCCGATTGATATACAATTTGATGCACTTGAACTGTAAAAATGTGCGTCAATCCATCACTCCTTTTCTGCAAAAGCCTTAATCCTATGCACTATACTATAATTCGCTTTATTAAAAACGTACTAATTTTATTATTTTTAGTAAGTTATGCAGCAATTGCTGAACAAACTAAAACCACTTTTAAAACAGATAAACCTTATGCAAATAATAAAAACCTGCGAGAAACTTTAGTAATTCCCAATGCAGAAGCCTTAGAAGTAACGGTTAAAGGGATGACTGAAGAAAAATATGATTATCTGCTTATTGTGGATAATGCGGGTAATGAACAACGTTTTACGGGTGCTTTTGATACGCGTTTTAGCGTACTTGGTTCTAGTATTCGAGTACAGTTTCGCTCCGATCCTGCAACCGTTGCTGATGGTGTAACGGTGAGTATCGCCCCTATCAGTTTGTTTAAAAAAATAAAGTTTCAATTATTAGCTGCTACAGAGGTTATTTTACGAGAGGGAACGGCGGGGTTAAATGAGCGATTTACAAAAATCACCCAAAATTTAAGCCACTTACGCGAACAAATTGGACAAATACAAGACCTAGATAGTGTAGCAACGCCAGTGAAAGAACAATTAGTGTTGATAGCACAAACTTATCATGACGCGGCAAATTCAGGCGGAGAAATCATAAAAAAACATCAGCAACAGTTTGAGTTATTGAGACAATTACAGAAAATCACGAATGATAATATAGAAAATATACTTAAAAAACAGCGCGAAAATCAAGATCAAGTGACAAACTTTCAAAGTTTATTAAGTAAAATCACTGACCCACTTGAACAGCAAAAGGTGCAGATTTCGCTTGAGGGAACACGCAATATTTTAAGTACCTTAGAAGCACAACGCATTATTTGGACAGATTTTCAGCAGGTAGAAAATGAATTAATTCGCCTCCTACAAGCCCATTCAAAATTGATTGAAGTGTTATTGTATAGCATGAATATTTCAGCACAAGTGTATGACCAAGCAGTAAATGTGGTGTCATTACAAAGTAGCAAGTTGTTGTCATTGGAGCGATTAAATAATTTGAGTGAACTGCAAAAAATCGTCAGTGAAATTCAAAATAGTGAGGCGGCAATTATGCAGATTACTAAACGCATCGAACAAACGGATGCTAATTTCTAAAGAAAATACTATTTTTTCTGCTCTGCACCATTCCATTCTCAATGAGGTGTTTTTATGACTGCTCCTGCGCCCCCCAAAAAATCACTCCCCAAAGAAATCCTGAGTAATACAAAAGGGTTGATGATTCTTGGAGGAATTCTATCGGTTGCTCTACTTATCAGTGGAACAATTTATTTTATATACGATTCAATTTTTGGTACAAATGAACCTGTGGCAAAAGTAGTTCCCCCCCCTAAAGTAGTAGAAACTGCCACAAAACCCGTACCTACACCTGCACCCACAACGTCACCACCCAACAAATCCACTGAACAAATAGAATATGAGGCAAGGATTAATCGTCGTGTTACTGTTAAAACGCCACCCCCAGATATTTACTGGACAGAAGCGAATCAGGTTATTCTCAATTTAGAAAATGAACGGCGCGCATTAATTACTGAACTCAGTGAACATTTAGGGGTTTCGCCTGCACAGATAAACGCACCTCAACCCAAAACAGGTGCTTACTCTTTGCAACAAGCCTCAACACAAGCCCCTGTTCCTGTTGTAGAACCAATATTGGTTACAAGCTCATGGATGAGTTTGAGTGAGCAGCTCATTCAAACAGAAAAACTATGGATAGCACTTGTGAATACGGCGAAACAACGTTTTTCACCAACATTGCCTGTAGAACCAACACCTGCACCTGTTGAAAAAATGGGAAATACTAACGAGTTACATGCGCAAGCGACAACAAATGCAACACTTTTACTACCAACAACCTCGCCCGCAGAATCATCAGAAAACTCGTCAGAAACACAGTTAACAACAATGGGTTATAGGTTAGTTTTGGAGGATATTTCTTTTGAAGCGGATAGTGCTGATTTGCTTGCGGGAACGTTGCATAAACTAAACAAATTCGCGGCCATTCTTGAGCAGTATCCCAACCGTTTTGTATTAATTGAGGGTCATGCAGATGATCAGGGGGATAGCACGCGAAATATAACATTATCACAACAACGTGCTGAAGCAGTAAGGTTTGCATTAATGACTAGCGGTGTTGCTAAAGAACGAATGATTTTAAAAAGTTATGGCGATACATTACCTCTTGCCAATAACAACACGGAAGCAGGACGTTTAAAAAATCGTCGTGTAGAAATAACGCTTTTAAACGAGGGTATTCGTACCCCTTAATTGCAAAAATTTAGCAATTATTTTTTATTTTTCATGTGGTTTAGAGCCACTTAAAAAAGCAGAAATCAAAAATAACCCAAGTATCTGTAAGCAAATAACAAAAAACACTAATGTAACCATGATTTATCTCTTTTTTATATTTTATTTTCATTTTACCTCAAAAAATTGAGGTTTTATAGCATCACTTATGAACAACTTTACGCAATAAAACTGCCATAATATAGAAAATTAGTGAATTGATTTATATAATAATTATTTACATTTCCTACGTAACATAAAGATATATAATTAATTTTATTAAGCAGTTCATTTTTGTTTGTTATCACTTTTCTTTCAGAAAATAAAAATCGGTTGATTACGCTGTGTTTTTTCATTAATAAATCTTTTGCAGATGTAGTATGGATAATATGGCTTTTTTCTTATCTTTGTTTTTCAAGCGGTTTAATGCTTATCTTCAATTTAGGACGATTGAATGTCTATAGAAATAAATGTGCCTGTCGCAGAACAGGAAAATATCTTAGAAAAAATGCTTAATCGACAGATATTATTAACATTACTTGTTTTAGTTGGGTCGTTATTGTTTTTTGAATTAAGTGGTCTTGATATTTGGGTGCAAGATTATTTTTATAATGTTGAGTTATCACAATGGCTTGTGGACAAGGATGCAGCATTAGCAAAATTTATTTTTTATGATGGAATAAAAAAGTTATTTGTTTTATTTGTTGTTGGATTGTTATTAACTTTATTATTCTTTAGAAAAAATAAGTATGTGCAGGCGTATCAACAAGGTTTATTGATTGTGTTTTTTGCTGTGATTTGTGTGCCGTTGGTCATTGGTGTTTTAAAGGCAACAACAAATATCCCTTGCCCTAAAAATATTGTGCATTATCAAGGTAATTACCCCTATATTACTCTTTTTAAGGCTTATCCTAGCGATTTTCATCAAACTGAAAAAATAAAATGCTTTCCCGCAGGTCATGCTAGCGGGGGATTTGCGTTATTGTCTTTGTTTTTTTTATTTCGTTCTCAACGGAATAGACGTATTGCGCTTGTTGTCGCGATGGGAATTGCTTGGAATATTGGCATTTATAAGATGTTAATCGGTGACCATTTTTTGAGCCATACGGTGACGACGATGATAGTCGCTTGGTTGCTAATTTTATTAATCGCTAAAGGGGTTTACGCTTATTTTGAACGGGGACAACCCGTTAATTAATCTAGTCGTGAAACGGGTAGTTGTGCAAAATGTGTTTGGGCGTAGGTTTGCCACGGTTTGCGCCATTTCCACCAATGTTTGATTTGTTGTCGATTTAGAGAGAAAACCCGTTCATCGCAAAAATATAGGTGAATTTGTTGGATTTTACCTTGTTTAACCGCTTGATAGAGTGGTAATAGCCATTCTTTGTCTATTTGTGTCAATCTTGTTGACCCGTCCGTTTCTTGTGTTGGTGTTAAATTGAGTAGGTATTCTCCCGTTTGTTGTGTCATTTGTTGTATGCAGCTTTGTATGCTGTTGGGTACGTCTGCCTGCGAGACGGTGCTGAGTGTTGCTAGTCCACGCACAAAAGGGTCGTTACTCCAGACATATTGCCAACGGGGAGCGGGTGGGGGGGGCAATTTACCCAGTCCCCAAAACCATAGGCTGTTAATGAGTGGCTGGCGTTGTTCTGTACGAGATTGATTAACAAGGTGTTGGTGTAGCAACATTTGTATTTCGTTGAGAATAGCGCACCATTGGCGTTTATCTGTTCCCGTTGGCATAAAGGCTTGAATATCTCGTCCAATCACGTCTAGGAGTGGCGTGGTATTTAAAGCGGGGGTTTGTGTCAGGCGAATATACCAACGGTTGGGCGTAGCGGCATAAAATTGTAAGCCATCTGGTTGATAAAAGGTGTTAAGACTGTTCAGGAGTGCGTCTGTTTCTGTTGTACTGGGTGGGTGGGTGCTAAATACATCAAAAAGAATGAGTTTATCGCGGTCTGCTTGTAAGTAAACGGGGTCAGCGCGTAAGTAAGTGGTGTCTTTTTGTACAGTACCGTAATCGTGTAAGTAGGTTATCGGGGCGACTGGTAAGTGTGTCTCTATGGGAAAGTTAAATAGTTGCCAAAAAAGTTGGTTAGCTGTTGCACTGTAAGGTAATGGCGTAATCAGTGATTTTGGCAACCATGTTGCTAGGGTATCTAAACGCAGGCTTGAATCGCTACGCACGGCATACGCGAAAAAATCGGGAATAATGAGGTGAAGTGTTGTTACATTAGGAGTCATGCGGATTCTGGTATCGATGAGTCGTTGAAAAAGGGGCGGTCAATCAGCGGTTTTTTTATCCTGTTTAACTGACAATCTGTTACATTTCCAACACAATATTTTCATGTCGACATAATTCAGTAAGTGCTTCTTCCATTAAAACCCGTGCTTGTGCAGTTTTGCGATGTAACATGGCATGTATGGCGGCATCTTTCTCATTTTTGTTTTGACAGCGTTGTGAATAGTCTTCAAAACTTTGTAAAGAAAGCACTAAATCTGCTAGGTGATTTGGACATTCACAGTCAACCCCTGATTTAATTTCCTGTAGGCGACTAAGTTCATTGGCACTATAGCGAAACGTGGGAATGGGTGCAGTAGCGATTTTTGGATTCATGGTCGTTGAAAACGTGTTAAATAAGCTGGCTTGTAGTAATCGGAAGTTAATGGGTGCTTTGATGATACGGACACCATTAGTAATTAATTGTTGAATTAATTCCCACTTAGCAAACGCATAAATCACAATAATTGTTGTTGCTTGGGCTTGTTCTTTGAAGGTGTGAATTGTTTCTAAAGGGTTTTCACCTAATAGGGTTAAATCAAGAATCAATAATTCGGATTGATGTGCGCTAATCTGTTGACGAAATGTCGCTAGTTCTTTTTCAGCACAAACAAGGGTTAGTGATGATAATGCGGTTTCATGTTTGGCTTGTTCTGCTAACGCTTCATGTAAGATGGCAAAGGTTGCCATAAAGTTTGTCTCCTATTTGTTTCTCTTAAGAAATGTAAGCATCTATTTTCCTACACCTTACAAACATAACAATAAAATACCACTAATGGCTTGTACCACTCCATCGTGAGGATAATCAGTATGGGTGTGATACCTACTTGTGCAACTATGAAAACTTACACGCAATTATCGCATTTATCTTGGGGAACATTATGTTTTGTTGATTTTAACGGGCGATTAAAACAACTTTCCCCTGCTTGCACACAACAACTACAGCAATTTATCCCGTTAAAGCATAAAAAATCCCTTATGAATGTGTCTTGTTGGACATTTATCCATAAAGCGGATCAGTCTGCTATGCGCCACGCGTTGCAACAATTACAGGATAATCAGCTTGCTAGTTTTGAAACCCGCAGTCTTGATGTAACAGGGCATTGGCGTTGGTTATTGTGGCAAGCGCAACCTAGCCCAACAGAGCAGGGATTTTATGCACAACTCACGGATATTAGTGCTTATAAAACTGTTGCCCCTCTTGAGTTACCCCATATAAATGATGATGCACCTGATATTACAATGGTTTTTGACGCAGTACCAACCATCATTTGTTATAAAGACAAATATAATCGTATTGTGCGAGCAAATCATGCTTTAGCCAACACGTTGAATATGCCACTGTCTGCTATTGAAGGATGTTATTACGATAAATTAGTTTCCCAACAAGAAGCTCAACAAGCCTATGCTGATGATATAGAAATTATACAGACTCGACGGGCGAAATTAGGGGTTATCGAATCGCTCACGATTGCAGGTAAAACCCATTGGTTACATACGGATAAAATCCCTTATTTTAATCAACAGCAAGAAGTTGTGGGAACGCTCATTGTCGCAACGGATATCACAGAGTATCAACAAGTTAATCAATCTGTTCTAGGTGCTGTTGAGAAAAAATATCGTGTTCTTTTTGAACAATCACCCTTTGGGATTTTTCACAGCACAATTAATGGACAACTATTAGATGCAAATCCAGCACTTGCACAAATATTTGGCTATGATTCGCCACACAGTATGAAAACCCATATTCAACACATAGGCAAACAATTATCGATTTACCCCGAGCAAAGCCAACAGATAATTGATTTTATAAAAGATGCTTCACAAACTATCGAACAACGGATGCACTGTTTAGAGATTCATCTTTATCGGCATGATAGAACACATTTAACCGTTAATATGTACTTAAGCGTTGTGCGTGACGCAACAGGTGTACCGCGCTATTTAGAAGGCTTTATTGAAGATATTACCAAGAAAAAACAAGCCGAAATTCAGCTACAAGATAGTGAAGCACGCTATCGTCTGTTGGCTGAAAATGTAACGGATTTATTATCTAAACACACCGCATCAGGGATTTTTTTATACCTTTCCCCTGCATGTATGCCCTTATTAGGTTATCGAGAGGATGAGTTATTAGGACGCAACGCCTACGATTTTATTCATCCTGATGATAAAAATCAGGTACAACAAACACATGCACGTCTTTTTCGGCGCAAAACTAATCAAGCGCAAATCAGCAGCCAAATGGTTACCTTTCGGGTACGAAAAAAATCGGGGGATTATATTTGGTTTGAGAGTAATAATCGGTTACTGCGCTTTGCCAATGGCTTGGTTAAAGAAATTATTTCTATTTCCCGCGATGTGACGGCCCGCAAACTGGCTGAACAAGAAGCCGCACACGCTTATCAAATGCTGTTACAAGTGCTGAATGGTTTAATGGCATTAGTCTATGTTGCTGATTTAGAAAATTATAATATTTTATACATTAATCAATTTGGACGCGAACTATTTGGTGATATCGCGGGTAAAGTTTGTTGGCAAGTGCTTTGTCATCAACCGCCTGAAAACGCACCTTGTCACTTCTGCCGTAAAAATATGCAACATAATGACCCGATTATCAATGATATGTACTTATGGGAACATTATGATTTACAAACTAAACAATGGTATTCCGTTAATAATCGCGGTATTGAATGGATAGACGGGCGCACCGTGCGGTTAGTGATTGCCTATAATATCACCGCGCAAAAACAGACAGAAACCGCCTTACGCATCAGTCAAGAACGTTATAGTCTTGCCGTTAGTGCAGGAAAAACAGGGGTGTGGGATTGGAATATTCGCAATAATAACTTGTATTTAGACGACAATTTAAAAGCCCTGTTGGGCTATACACCTGAAGAATTACCCAGTCGGATTGATGCGTGGATGGCATTAGACCACCCTGATGATGTGCAGGGTGTGTTAGCGGTGTCAGAGGAATATCTCAAAGGACAACGCGATAGTTACGAGTTTGAACATCGGATGCAACATAAAAATGGGCATTATCGTTGGATGTTGACACGTGGAACGTTAGTTGAAAGTGGTCACAACAAACGCATGATAGGCACAAGCACCGATATTACTGAACGTAAACTCGCCGAAGAAAGTGCGCAAGAACAAACCCGTTTACTTAATGGGCTTGCAATGGTTAGCCATTTTCTACTCACTATTCCTGAATATTATGAAGGCATTAAAACCGTATTGAATATTTTAGGGCAGGTGATGAATGTTGACAGAGCCTATATATTTGAAAACTTTACAGATGATTACTCTGCTGAAACGCTTACTCGCCAACGCTTTGTTTGGTTGAATGATGATTTTAAACGCCATTGCTACATTCCCCAACGCCGTTGTTTTTCCTACACGCAGGATTTAAACGGTTGGTACACATCGCTTTCAGAAAATCATCCTATTAAAGGCTCAGTCAACCAACTGTCACCTTTACTTCAAGAGCTATTTAAAGCCAGCCAAATTCAAACCATTTTTATTATTCCTATTCAATCCGAAGGGCGATTGTGGGGATTTATTGGGGTAGATAGTCGACAAGCACACCGAGAATGGTCTGAATATGAAAGCTTTTTTATTCAAACCGTAGGTAATAGCATTCGCAGTGCTATTGTGCGGTATCAAATTAAACAATCATTAGAAGCCAGTGAAAAAAAATTTCGTTCTCTGTTTGAATCCAATCAAGATGCTATTTTTATCATTGATAAACAAGGATTAACTTGTTTTGTGAACCCTGCGGCAGAACGGCTATATAAAGTACCTAAAGGGCATTTACTGGGTAAACAATTGGGTTTACCGACAGAAGCAGACCTAAATACAGATGTCATCTTGATTGATTATGAAGAAAATTATCATACAGTTGAGTTGCAAAGCGTCCAAATTGAATGGGAAGGTGAGCAAGGGTTAATGCTGACTTTGCGCGACCTGACAGAACGTAAACTAGCCGAGCGAAAAATTTTAGAAGGGGAAACCCGTTTAACAACCGTTATTAACAATTTACCCGTTATTTTATTTGCCATGGATATGTACGGGCGTTATACCCTATTGCGCGGTAAAGGCTTGGATATATTGGGATTAAAAGATGATGCTCTACTAGGCACATCCTGCTTTGACAGTCTTAAAAATCCGCATTTATTACAAGATGTTCGTCATGCCTTAAGTGGATTAGCGTTTAACAGTGAAACCCATTTGCGCGGACGTGTTTTTGAAGTCCGTTACAGTCCACAATTCGATAGTTTTGGTAAACAACAAGGGATTATCGGGGTTGCAACAGATATTACAGAACTAAAACAAGTTGAAAAAGCCTTACGCGAAGCGAAAGAAGCGGCTGAAGCAGCAAATCGTTCAAAAAGTGAGTTTCTTGCAACCATGAGCCATGAAATTCGCACCCCGATGAATGGGGTTATTGGTATGACTCAACTGTTATTAAATACCAAGCTAACCGCTAAACAACGCCATTATATTGAAATTATTCGTAGTTCTGGGGATGGATTACTTACCGTTATTAACGATATTTTGGACTTTTCCAAAATTGAAGCGGGCAAGCTGACGTTAGAATTGATTGAATGCGATGTACGCGGCTTAATTGATGAAATGATGAAACTTTTTGCCGCGCCTGCCCAGCATAAAGGCGTAGAATTACTTTACCAATTACCGCCAAACTTCCCCAGCCGTTTACGTTGCGACCCCGTGCGTTTGCGTCAAATTCTAAATAATCTGGTTGGCAACGCCATTAAATTTACAGAAGAAGGACATGTTTTACTACGGCTACACTGTTTAGAAGAAACCATAAATTCCATGCAATTACATATTGATGTAGTGGATACAGGCATTGGAATAAGTCCATTAGTGCGTAATAATTTGTTTCAACCCTTCTCACAAGGAGAGTCTTCTACAACCCGTCGCTATGGTGGTACAGGTTTGGGGTTGGTGATTACCCGTCGGTTAATTGAAATGATGAATGGGACTATGGGAATATGCGATACAGATACGGTAAAAGGGAGTCATTTTTGGGTAAATTTGCCCTTAACTAAAATTCCTAGCCCGCCAGAATTACCGCCTAAAACTGAATTATTAACAGGGTTACGGGTGTTAGTCGTTGAAGATAATCTGGTTCATCAAACTATTTTGCAGACAGAACTTCAATACTGGCAAATTCAAACGACAATAGTCAACAATCCCATTGTTGCATTTGAAGCCCTGATTCAAGGGATGGAAAAGCAAACACCTTACCATCTGATTTTATTGGATGAAACCCTGCAACAGGGAGAAAGTTTGTTGTTTCTTAAATCCGTCAGAAATGACCGACGATTTCATAAATTGCCAATTATTTTAATGGCAACCGTTCAGTATGAATTACAATCAACGATTTCAGAACGGTTAGCTGTTGCCTTAACAAAACCGATACGTCAAATAGAGTTACTCAGTACATTACTCAGTGCCGTTGTTCCCTGCCATACACCACCAGCTTCCCTTCCCTCCACAAAAACAATATCTTTATCCCAACAGTCTTATCGTTTATTGCTTGCAGAAGATAACATAATTAATCAAGAAGTTGCATTAAGTATGCTCAGCCAATTTGGGTGTCAAGTTCATATCGTCAACAATGGACATGAAGCCCTGCAAGCGTTAGAAAAAGAAACGGTTGACCTTATTTTAATGGATTGTCACATGCCTGTTATGGATGGTTTTGAAGCCAGTTTGCGAATTCGGGAACGAGAACGGCGATTAGGATTACCACCCGTTCCTATCATCGCGCTCACCGCAAATGCCATGCAAGGTGACCGTGAACGTTGTTTGAGTGCAGGGATGAACGATTATTTAAGTAAACCTGTGATGTTTCAACAATTGCAAGATATGCTTAATGTCTGGTTACAACCTGCACAACAACCTATTATTAACTCATTAGCGGGTGTAGATACGCAAAGTCTTGCCCAATCTCAAAAAAATAGTCCTTTTAATCTTGTTTACACGAAGGAATTAGTTCCCATTGATAATAATTTAATTGATTATATGCGTGAGCATTCTCAACGGAATATCAATTGGTTATTGGACTTATTTATAAAAGAGTTACCGAATTACTTAGACGAACTAGAACAAGCGGTAATACTAGAAAATAGTGAAACTATTTTTCTGGTCGCACACAAGCTAAAAGGGGCGAGTGCTAATATGGGTGCATACCCATTAGCCAGTTTATGTAGAAGTATGGAGGAATATGGACGGACACAAGAATTTAAACAAGCTGTTGAGTATATGGAGTTAATGCGTTATGAATGTCAGCGGGTTATTCAAGCATTAGAACAGGAAAAAGCGCGTCATTCGTGATTCATAACGGAGACGGATAACGCTGTGTAAGGCTATGATATTGCTCGTTACAAAGTTTCACTTGGTAATGCCTATTCGCCAAGCTCTGCTTGACTGGTACTTGCTTGAACGCCCCACGCTTAAGTCCGCTTGTACTCGGCAAGCGGAGCTTGCAAGGCAGGCATTACCAAGTGAAACTTGGTAACGAGCAATACTTTTTTACGGAAATCTGTTGAATAGGTTATTTCTTATTCTCTTTTTAAAATACGATTACTATAACGGAGGCGGATAACGCTGTGTAAAGCTATGGTATCCGTTTTGAGATATGTCTGAAGGGATTTTCAGACGCTGAAGATGGGATAAATAATGCTGTTGTGTACTTGCTTTAGATAGGCTTTCAGGCGAATAACACCGCGCAACGCGGTGTTATCACAAGATTTACTGATATTTATGAGCCTGATGCGTTTGTTGATTCTATTTCGGCAGAATTAACTAAACAATGTTCGGCACTGAGTGCAACCCGTAACGGGCGTACTTGTTGATTTAAGCGTGCATCAAAAACGCTGGTATAAAAAAGTACGCGACGAACATAAGTGCGTGTTTCATCAAAGGGAATCATTTCAACCCACACATCCGCAGGCAAACAACCATTCATTGCCGCCCACCGTTTTGCCCGTCCTGGCCCTGCGTTATAAGCAGCCGTTGCTAACATGTAATTACCGTCAAAAAAATCTAACATTTGTTTAAGATAGGCCGCACCTAACGCAATATTGTTGTCAATATATAGAATATCTGCATTACTTTTTACAGGTAGCCCTATTTTTTGGGCAACATGACGACCTGTTGCTGGCATGAGTTGCATTAATCCTAATGCACCTGCACCTGAGCGGGCTTCTTGAACAAACGCACTTTCTTGGCGTGTAATACCATAAACCCATGATAAATCAACATCTTGATTTTTTGCCCCTGTAACAATGTTTTGGTAATACGCTAGGGGAAAACGGACTTCTAAATCATCATAAGAATTGGCTTTTGCTGCTGTAAAGATGGCGCGGTCGTACCATTTCCAACGACTAGCCAGTGCTGCGGCAATGGCTTGTTCACGTTGTGGCATGTTATCAGTGACATATTGCCATTCACGCCGTGCTTCAGGAATCATACCCAATTGATAAAATTCGTAGGCTGAGTAGAAGCCTACTTGATTCATTAGGTGTTTTTCTTCAGCGGCAGAAAATTGAATGGGGTGGTGTTTTACGTCGTAGGGGATTCCTAAACGGTCGGCAGCGAGGAAACCGTAATAGTCACGTTCTTTGGCAAGGTGTTGATAAATATCTTTAGCGGTTTGTCCCTCATTGGTTTTGCCATTAATTTGTTCTAGGGCGCGGGCTAACCAGTATTGCCATTGTAAACTGTCGCGTTCTTCTATGGGTAATTCGGTCACAAAATCTGCAATAGCTACCCATTCTTGACGCTTTAGGGCTAATTTTAAACGGGTTTCGGTGATTTCGTCGGTTAAATAGTTTTTATTAACGGCGGTAAGGCGTTGGAGTGCATCGGAACGGTCTTGTTTAGCACTAGCAAGGGCAATATTACGTTGTGCTTCTCCCAGTTGTTCAACGGAAAAAGCATAGCGTTTTTGAAAGTCGTCCCAGTAGCTCAGTGCGCTATTAAAGGTGCTGGGGTCAGTGGCAAGTCGGCTAATGCCATGCACAATAATATCACGCGCAAGTGGAACATCGGCTTGACTGAAGGATGAAAGTGTTGCGCTGGGGTTGAGGTGCATGGTTTGCCATAATCTAAGCCATTGCTTTTCTGAGTCGTTGAGGCGATTGCTTAGGGTATCTGCAACTTTTATATTTCCTGCTTGCATCACAAGGTGAATTCTTTGCCAGAGCAGGGCGTTATTTTGCATTTCTTTGCTGTTATATAAGACGGCTGCAAATAAGGGTTCGCAGGCAGAAGGTTGGGCTTTACTGACTAGGTAGAGTTCTTTGGTTTCTGCCATAAGTTTGGCAGGTGGTGTACCTGTCATTAGTTGTGCATAGAGATAATTACATTGTAGTGCTTGGCTTTTTTGTGGTTTATAGCTGTAGAGAAAGCCTGCCCATTCGTTTTGTGCAGCAAGGCGTGCTAACCATTCTTGTCTTATTTTATTGCCATTAGCCGTATCGCCATAACGTTCTACAAAAGCGAGGATTTCTTCAGGACTGGCGTTTTTTAAGCGGGGGCTTAGTTCTAGGTAGCGGAGGTAGTAATTAAGTGGGTAGTTATCTAGTTGGGTAGAAAGTTGTTCAAACGTCGCCATGTTGCGTGACTTGAGGGCTTGTAATGCCGTTAAAAAAGCCTGTCTTTGTTGCGTAATATCTGTGGCGTGAACAGTGATACTATTTAAACCAATGAATAACATTACACTGGGCAAGAAGAGCGAGATAAGAAAGGAACGTTTCATGGGGTAAACATCCAAAATTTAAGTTTTAAAGAATTAAGTAGTGCCAACGTTGATGAGGATAATCGCCGAATTCCACCGCACCCTCATTCTTTCTGTCAAGAAAAAGGGTATATCAGCACTGGAAAACTTCCCTAATTGAAGGGAGGAAGTTTATTTATTGAACACTATCGAAAATGGGGTTAAGTCAGTCGCAATAGGTTCAGCAAATAATATGCCGTTTTGAAATCAACGCATTAACTTAATGTACACGATGGACAATGACGAGATGACCTTTTTTAAAAGATAATTTGTAAGCGGTATCATTTCGTGGAGTCAACGACTCTTCGATGAATGAGAAGAATGCTTTTATTCGCATTATCCATCACTGTGGTTTTATTCTGTACATCTGCCTACAGAATTGTCTATTCTACACAGCCGTTAGGCATAAGGTAATTGTGTAGAAATTCACACACCTGTGGTTTTATAACCACTTTGTGTGATGTACGTTTATGTTACTTTAAGCAATATTGGATGTTTAACACATAAGCGTTATGCAGGTAAAAAATATGGTTGGTACAAATAAAGTTCGACGGATAACGTAGGCATAACGTTTAATACGGTAAGGAGTTTGACCAATGAAGATGATTTATAAATATTGCATGGTTTGTGCGTTATTTTTGTTAGTGGCATGTACAGAAACAATTTCACATTCAGGTTGTTGGGTTGCCGATGCCTATTTGAATGGACGTTATACGGGTGAGTGTAAAGACGGAAAAGCACATGGCACAGGAACGGCAATTGGCAAGGATACGTATAAAGGACAGTTTTCTGTTGGTGAGTTACAAGGGTATGGTTTATATACTTGGTCGGATGGGGATAGATATTGTGGTAGTTTTAAAAACGGTAAAATTGAAGGGGTTGGTGTGATGTTGTATATCAATGGCTCACGTAAGGAAGGCATCTGGCAAGATGGCAAACTGACTAAAGCCTATGCAACTAATCAAGTGAATTGTAATATTCGTTAAGCAAAACGTTTTAATTATTAATATTCCCTTTATGGCTAAGGATGCTCGATTATGGACAAACCCAGTTCACCGTTTTTTAATTTTTTTCGTAAAATTTTTGATTCGCGCGAGACCAGTACTACACCAACGACAAGTACGCCAACAACGCAAGCAGGTAGGTTTCCAACAACTTACGATTCAAATAATACAACGATGTTGCGTCAGCTAACGGAAGCGAAGAAATATATTACATATATTAATGAAGCTGTTCGTTTATATCCGTTTTTAACCCCCGCTATTTTAGCGGGAATTGGGTCGCGTGAATCACATTGGGGATTAGCATTAACCCCACCAACACCTGCTGGACGGGGTGATTTTGCTCGTCGTGCGCCACGGGGTGGACGTACAACGCCAGAACCACCAGATGGTGGGGGGTATGGACGCGGTTTGATGCAAATTGATTATGATTGGCATGAATTTGCCCGTGTTGGTAATTGGCAATCACCGCGTGAGAATATTTTGTATGCGTGTAAAGTATTAGATGAGTCAAGACGTTTTTTTCAACAACGGGTGAATTTACGCGATGCGGATTTATTGCGTGCAACCATAGCCGCATATAACGGTGGTGCAACCGCAACGTTGAATGCTATTAATGGCGGACAAGACATTGATGCAAATACAACGGGTAAAGACTATTCTAAAGATGTTTTAAATCGAGCTGGTTGGTTTCAATTGCAAGGTTGGAAGTGATAGGGTTGCAAGAGGAAGAGGATGATAAATTGCTATTGAATTAGGCGATAGACATTATCAATCCTAAAAGGTGTAAGGTGGTAGCACAGTTTTAATTAACTGTGCCTGTAGATTGCTTAGTTATAAATTATTAGCAATTAAAATCAGTGTGTTAAATTAGTTATACTAACACTTTAATTTTATTTTAAAATTTTTGCTTGAGTGTATTTTGTGAAATCGTTATTTTACCCTAAGCCATTAAATAAATACTCTTTTCTCTGGGCTATTCCCTGCGTTTCTTTTTTGTTTACTGCGGGGATTTGGTTTATTACCCAGCGGGGCATTGATAAAACGATGCATAGTCAATTCGCATCTCAAATTGAGCGGATAGAACATGCCATTCAGGAGAAAATGGCAAACTATCAGGCGGCATTATTGAGCCGCGCTGGCTTATTTGCTTCTTCTGAGACGATAACGTTGGGGGAATGGCGTAACTATTTACGATACTTAGATGTTAATAATAACAATTATTTAGGGATTAAAATGCAGGGGTATGCACCTTATATTCTAGGGGCAAAAAAAGAGACTTATCTTGCACAAGTGCGTGCAAATACCTTCCCTTATTACATGATTCAGCCTACGGGTGAACGTGACGAATACGCGCCAATTCTCTACATAGACCCGCCCTCCGATTTTATGAAACTATTGGGTTATGACTTGCTCAATGACCCACAACAACAATTGGCTATTCATCAAGCCCGTGATACAGGACTCGTTACATTAAGTGCTTATCAAGTAGCCAATCCACAAGATGAACAATATTCTGATTTTATTATATATTTGCCTATTTATCAACGTGGGGCTTCGATAAAAACCCGTGCAGATAGACAATCTGCTTTAGCAGGATTGCTCTTAGCAACGTTCAAATTACAAGATGTGATGGATAGTGTGTTGACCGCACACACGCAACAAATTGCTTTTAAACTGTATCAAGTAACTAATAACACAGCAACAACACTGTTATATCAATCAGCAGGGCAGAATACTAACGCAGGTCTGGTAGAAAATCGTTATATGTATGTTCATGGGCAAACATGGTTATTTACATTCACAACCCAACCCAGTTTTGATGCTTTATTTAATAGTAAAGTACCTTCTGTTCTCCTTGCTGGTGGAGTTATTGTTAGCTTTCTTCTGCTGTTGGTCGCATGGTCGTTGATAAATACGCAACATCTGCTTATCTCTCTGCGACACAATAAATTATTAGTTGATAAAGCCAACACAAGCCTGCAACAGTTTAAAACCATCTTGGATATGACGGTTGATAGCGTATTTATTTCTGACCCGAACACACTGGCTTTAATCTATGTGAATCAAAGTGCTATTAATGAGTTTGGTTTTTCAGAAGCAGAATTGATGCAAATGTTGCCCAACCAATTGGCAGTTAATTATCAAATTGATAATTTTAAGGTTTTAATTCATCCGCTTCTCACAGGGGAACAAAGGGCATTAACTCAACAAGGGATGATGTATCACAAAACAGGTAGGCTTATTCCTGTAGAAGCAACCTTGCAATATATTCATCAACCAGAGCAAACAGGACATATTGTTTCTATTGTCCGCAACATTAGCAAACAGAAAAAAAATGAGGAAATGCTCCGTAAACAAGAGGAAATACTACGTTGTGTCATTGATAGTATTCCACAAATGGTTTTCTGGAAAGATCGAGAATATCGCTTTCTAGGTTGTAATCAAGTAGTAGCGCAACTGGCTAAATGCCACCCCAGAGATATTGTAGGCAAAACGGATGATGATATGCCTTGGCGAAATCAAGCGGAATATTATCGTCAACTAGACCAACAAGTGATGGAAAGTAATACCGCACAACTGCATATTATTGAAACAGTTGTAACAGCAGAGGGGGCTGCACGCTGGTTAGAAACAAATAAAATCCCGTTACATGACACAGATAATAACGTTATTGGCATGTTGGGTACGGCTGAAGATATTACTGAACGTTTATTGGCAGAACAACGCTTACAAGAAACCAATAAAGCATTACAAGGACGTGAACAACAATTACGCGCAATTTTTGAAACCGCAGGCGAAGCCATTGTCGTGATTAATAACTACGGCATTATTGAATCCTGTAATCCCGCTGTAGAAAAAATGTTTGATTACGCAACTTATGAACTCATCAATAAAAATATCATCATCCTGATGATGCCTGAATATGCAGAGAAACATGATGGTTATTTACAACACTATCGAGAAACAGGTGAACATTGCATTATTGGCACACGACGAGAAGTCATTGGACGGCGTAAAGATGGAACGGCCGTTCCACTAATAATCAGTGTGGGTGAATTTGAAGTGGGTGACCAGCAAAAATTTGCAGGCATTCTTCATGATATTAGTGATATTAAACAACAACAAACAGAACTACAACAGGCGAAGAATGCGGCTGAATTTGCCAACTATGCCAAAAGCACCTTTTTAGCCAATATGAGTCATGAACTCCGTACACCACTCAATGGCATTCTCGGTTATGCACAAATTTTGTTAAAAGATAATACCTTGACTGATGAACAACGTGATGGTGTGAATATTATTTTACACAGCGGTGATTATCTGCTGACGCTTATCAACGACGTATTAGACCTTGCAAAAGTTGAAGCCAATAAAGTTGAAATAGCCCCTGTAGAATTTGATTTGCAAGAGTTTTTATCCAGCATTGTTGATTTATTTACCGTTCGCGCCCGCCAAAAAAATATCGTTTTTACTTATCAGGCCGTCACACAACAGCCACAAGGAATTAAAGCGGACGAAAAACGCTTGCGCCAAATTCTACTCAATTTATTAAGCAATGCGATTAAATTCACTGAACAAGGACATGTAATTCTTAAAATTGGCTATGACGAACAACAGTTTTTACGCTTTCAAATTGAAGATACGGGCGTAGGTATTGCCGAACAAGATTTAGAACATATTTTTCAACCTTTCCGTCAAACAGGTGAGCAACGCTTTAAAGCACAAGGCACAGGATTAGGGCTAACCATTACGAAACGTTTAGTTGAAATGATGGGCGGAGAATTACATGTTGATAGTCAATTAGGACAAGGCAGTACATTCTGGTTTGCACTCCAATTACCCAGCGTAACCCTAGTCAATGCGCGTGATAAAGTTCAACCGCGTATTTTAGGCTACACAGGACAACGTCGCCGATTATTAGTTGTTGATGATAAAGAACAAAATCGGCAAGTATTGAGTAAGCTACTTAAGCCACTGGGCTTTGAAATATTCGAGGCAGAAAATGGTGAAGACGCGATAAAACAAGCTATTGCCTTACATCCAGACCTTATTTTTACGAATTTGGCAATGCCTATCATGGATGGGCTGACAGCCGTGCGTCATTTAAAAACATTGCCTGATTTTTATAACACCCCAATAGTTGCCGTATCCGCAAGTGTATTTGAGCGTCATCAAGTTGATAGCAAACAAGCGGGTTGTACCGCGTTTATTCCACAGCCTGTGCGGGAAAATGAATTATTAAGTGTATTACAAACACAATTACAACTCGTTTGGGATTATGAAGTCATCGTAACAGACGCTGAAACACAAGACGTTTTTGATGCTAAAGCAATTATTCCGCTCAGTGCTGAATTAGCGCACTATTTGCACGATTTAGCCATGATGGGCGATTTAAATGGTTTATTTGATAAGTTAGACGAGATTGAAGTACAAGAGCATAAATTACGTCCATTTGTGCGTCATGCGCGTGAAATGGTTAAAGAATTTCAATTAGATGAGTTAGCTAATTTAATTCAACCGTACATGGGGTAATGCGCACTTATAAAGAATCTATGGTAGTACAGCGGTAGAACGTAACCGCTTTCTACTCTTCTTATTTAATAACAGAGGGATAAAAACGTAAATCCTTTTTGTGAGAGAAAACTTCCCCTGTTGACGAGAGTCGCGGGGAAATTTTTTATCTTGCATTATCTAATGGTGTTCTTTGCTGACACGCCCCATAACAATGCTTTACGCATTTAGCATTTTTAATAAAGAACACCTATTATTCGAACGATTTATGGTTTTTACGCATCAGGCATGATATATGCCTTTCCCGATTTATCACTCCTTACTGAGCTAATAGACAGTTATGCCGCCTGTTACACTGAATGCAATTAAACGCCTGCGTGAAAAAGCCCATTATGTAGAAGCACAAATTAACTTACAGCATGATGCGTCGCAATTATGGCGTTATATTATTAATACTGACATTATCGACAAAAAAATTGGTTTATCCCCCTTAAAATATACATTTGTTCCCAAAGTACAAGGTGGTTCATTGATTTATGTAGAATCATCTGATGGATGGCTTAAAGAAGCTTATCAAGAAATCCCTTATCAATGGTTGCCACCGCATACGTTTTCTGTAGAACGGGCATATTCAAAAGGGCTATTTCGATATTTTCGCGGTGAATGGCAACTAACGAATAAAGCGACGGGCGGTTGTTTATTAACCTGCCGATATTACTATGTTGGAAAATATCTCCTGCCTTTAAAAAAATCTGTTCAGAATGAATTAGATAAAGTTGTTGCTATTTATAAAGATATTGATAAGCGACTACCGTCTCATCAAACTGTAACGACAGATGTTTTTTTTCAACCCGCTACAGAAACCCAAGAGAAAATAAAAGCCTTACAACAAGCATGGGAAACGCTCATGCCTAATAGCATCATTCCTGCTAACGTGGCTGAATATGTTTGCACTGCGCCAGATAAAAAAGTTTTTATCCTTCGCCCGTTTGAAATTGCGGATTATTACAAATTACCGCGTATGGACGTATTACGTTTTTGTCTCTTAGCCACCAAGCAGGGGTTTTTAGAAATGAGCTGGGATATTTTATGTCCTAGTTGTCGGGGTGCGGGTAAACATACTTCACGACTTATCGAATTCTCGCCAACAGCCCATTGTACTGCCTGCAATATTCAATACGATGCGCAATTTGAACAAAATGTAGAAGTTACTTTTAGACCCAAACCGCAATGGCGTACATTAGACACGGCTAGTTATTGCGCGGGTAGCCCTGCTGCAACGCCTCATATTTGGGCGCAAGTGACGATGGACCCGCAAGAACAACGCACTGTGCAGTTAGATTTACCTGAAGGAATGTATCGTTTTACCAGTCCTACGATGCAAGGTGATTTACAAGGGTACGTCACCGATGGTATTGATGATAAACAAGCGATTGAAACACTCAAACTCACCTTAGGCGAGGCTTTTCCGCTACGGCATACACAACGTTTTGCCTCTTCTTTACACGTAGAAATAGAGAATATACAAGACGATTGGCAAATCTTAAAAATTGAAAAAATGGATTATCAGGGGCGTATTGCAACGGCTGCATTGGTAACAACGTTACAAGATTTCCGCGATTTATTTAGCTCGGAAGTGTTGCGCCCCGGTGTGCAACTGGGTATTTCTAACATCACCCTGTTATTTACTGACCTTAAAGGTTCTACGGAATTATATGAAAAACGCGGCGATGCGAGCGCATTTGCGTTGGTGCAAGCACATTTCGACATCATGACAACCATCATTGCGCGTTATCATGGTGGGGTGGTAAAAACCATCGGGGATGCAGTCATGGCAGTTTTTACTGACCATCTTGAAGCCGTACAAGCCAGTGTTGATATTTTACGGGGCTTTACTAGCTATAATCAAAATCATAGTGTAGAAGAGCAGTTAATCATTAAACTGGGGTTACACAAAGGGGCGTGTATTGCGTTAAATCTTAACGAAAAACTGGATTATTTTGGCTCTACTGTTAATCTTGCTGCTCGAGTACAAGGAATAGGCGAAGGGGATGACATTATTTTATCCGCCGTGATTTATCAAGCCGCACAAGCATGGCTAGATACCTGTACTGACCTAACTGTCAACGCATTTACCGCTAGACTCAAGGGTATTCAAGAATCACATACTTTATACCGTATCAGTTTGAAACCGTCTTCTTAAAATAGATTTTAGATAACGTTTACATTTGTTCTGTCTTTATTAAATGTTATCTAACTTAATATTGCTAACTGTAGAATTTAATTATGCAACTTAATATTTTAACACCCTATCAGCGTTTAGGTGGTGAGCCTAAAATTCACGAACTCGTCAATCGTTTTTATGAATTGATGGATACATTGCCAGAAGCCCAGACCATTCGGGCAATGCACGAGCGTGATTTGTCCGCAGTAAAACAAGTCTTGTTTGATTTTTTAAGTGGTTGGTTGGGCGGGCCTAATTTCTACGTTGAAAAATATGGACATCCGCGTTTACGCGCTCGTCACTTACCCTTTGCGATTGGTGAGAGAGAGCGTGATGAATGGTTGCTATGTATGTATCAAGCAATGCGCGATATAGGCTTATCAGAGGAATTACAAAAAGAGTTGCAACTCTCTTTTTTCCGAACGGCTGATTTTTTACGGAACAAAGAAGAAGTCAGCAATACATAAATTGATAGTCAACACTTAATCAGACAGGATGTCTAAGCCGTAACGGATGTAAAGTGCGCTAGACACCTGTTTTTTTACCATAATACATCCGTTTTAAAATTAGCGCGCCCGTTTAGCCTTCATTTCCCCTTCAGCGAACTTCCTACAAAAATAGTACGGACACCACCGCATCAAACGGTGGTATCCATCTTTAAAAGATTGCCTGAATCAAGATTTTGCTCGTTACCAAGCTCTGCTTGGTAATGCCTGCCTTGCAAGCTCCGCTTGCCGAGTACAAGCGGACTTAAGCGGGGGGCGTTCAAGTACCCGCCAAGCAGCACTTGGCGAATAGGTATTACCAAGTGAAACTTGGTAATGAGCAATACTTTTTTACGGAAATCTGTTGAATAGGTCATTTCTTATTCTCTTTTTAAAATACGGTTACTATACAATATTTATCAATAATAGAATCTTATCTATTTCTTATAATTTACAGGGATTTTTGAGAAGAAAACCGACGAGTGCAGTAAAATAGAGCGGGTTCTCGACTCAGACTAGGATTTATTATGCGTTTATCTCGTTTTTTTCTCGCTTCTCCGCTTGCAACAAATACCGTTTTTGACTTACCTAAAGAGGTGTTGCATTACATGTTGACCGTGCTACGTTTGCGTGAGGGCGATAGATTACGAGTTTTTAACGGGCAAGGGGGGGAATATGATGCCTGCTTGATTGACGTAGGCAAAAAATCTGCACGGTTGCGGGTAAGTGAATGGCATACAATAGAACGCGAATCCCCACTGTCTTTAACACTTGTACAAGCTATTTCCCGTACCGACCACATGGATTATGCGTTGCAAAAAGCCGTTGAACTGGGCGTAACTTGTATTGTTCCCATCATGACGGAACGTAGCGTGCGTTTAGACCCTATCACCGCAACCAAACGCACCCAACATTGGCAAAAAATCCTCATTAGTGCTTGCGAACAATCAGGACGCAATCGCCTACCACTGCTTAGACCCGTTACGTCTTTAACACAGTATTTAACTGAACCCGCAGACGGTTTGGCTTATGTCCTTTCTCCTACGGCTAATCAAGCACTGCCCTTGCACATGGCAACGCCACCCACTGCAATACGGGTCTTAATTGGGGCAGAAGGTGGCTTAAGTGACACGGAAATAGCTGATGCAGAACAAGTGGGCTATAAAGCGGTGAGTTTGGGAACACGCATTTTACGCACAGAAACAGCAACTATTTCTATTTTAACCATTTTTCAAATGCTTTATGGTGATTTAAGTTGAGAATAAGTTGCATCAATTTGCGTCATCAGCCAACGGGGATGGGCATTAAAATTTAATGGGCTTTGCTGTCCTGCTTGCAAGCGTAAACAACCCGCTAACGCTATCATCGCGCCGTTATCCGTACAAAATTCAATACGGGGATAAAAGACTTTTACGTTTAATTCTTGACCCAACACTTGCAATTGATGCCGTAATTGTTTATTTGCCCCCACGCCCCCCGCGACAACCAGCCGTTGCAAGCGCGTTTCTTTTAAAGCACGGCGACATTTAATGACCAATGTATCAACTACTGCATCTTCAAATGCGCGGGCAATATCAGCACGTGTTTGTTCTGATGGATTTTCCTGACTTTTCCAAGCGGTTAAAACATGGGTTTTTAAGCCACTAAAACTAAATGCTAAACCCGGACGATTCGTCATTGGGCGGGAAAAATGAAACACATTAGGATGACCTTGCTCGGCTAAATGCGCTAGTGCAGCTCCCCCCGGATAGCCTAAACCCAGTAATTTAGCTGTTTTATCGAATGCTTCCCCTGCGGCATCATCCACCGATTCACCCAATAATTGATATTCACCCATTCCACGCACAGCGACTAATTGCGTGTGTCCCCCTGATACTAATAATGCTAAAAAAGGAAAAGTGGGCGCGGGGGTTTCTAACAGAGGGGCGAGTAAATGCCCTTCTAAATGATGCACGCCAATGGCAGGCACTCCCCACGTCCACGCGATGCTACGCCCAACAGATGCACCCACCAATAACGCGCCAATCAGTCCGGGCCCTGCGGTATAAGCAACCCCTGCTATTTGTTGTGGACGTGTTGCTGTTTTTGCTAATAATGTTGTTAATAAGGGAATAATTTTGCGCACATGGTCACGCGAAGCTAACTCAGGCACAACCCCGCCATATTGTGCATGTAGTGCTACTTGGCTATATAATTCATGTCCTAACAAGCCCTGTTCACTGTCATACAGCGCAACCCCTGTTTCATCACAAGATGTTTCTATACCTAACACACGCATAATTGAGCAATCTATTGATTAAAAGAAAAGGCGTAGTGTATAGCGCACAAGCACTTTGCGCTACTTATTGACCCCAACCCATGAGGTACATAACAATGAAAAGTATTAGCGTATTTACTGGTGCGAATAAAGGCAGCCATCCTAATTACAGCCATGCCGCACAGACGTTAGGTAAAGCCTTAGTTAAACGCGATATAACACTGGTTTATGGCGGTGGCAATATTGGTTTAATGGGGGTTTTAGCGGATGCGGTACTGGCTGAGGGCGGCAATGTTATTGGTGTGATTCCCGAGTTTCTTGTTGCTAAGGAAGTTGCTCATCAGGGGCTTACGGAGTTAATTATTGTCAACAGTATGCATGAACGCAAAGCAAAAATGATGGAATTATCCGACGGTTTTATTGCAATGCCGGGCGGGTGGGGAACATTAGATGAATTATTTGAGATACTCACATGGTCACAATTAGGGCTACACAATAGCCCTTGTGGACTCCTGAATATTGCAGGATATTTTGGCTATTTATTAGAATTTTTGGAACATGCCGTTGCACAAGGTTTTTTAAGAAGTGAACACTTAGAAAGTTTACTTGTTGAAGAAAGACCTGA
This sequence comes from Beggiatoa leptomitoformis, assembly GCF_001305575.3. Lineage (NCBI taxonomy): Bacteria > Pseudomonadati > Pseudomonadota > Gammaproteobacteria > Thiotrichales > Thiotrichaceae > Beggiatoa > Beggiatoa leptomitoformis. Next base: position 741,261 of record NZ_CP012373.2, on the reverse strand, counting down.
ACGCTTATTACAGGCATTTGAAGATTATCACGCCCCGACAATGGATAAATGGATAGACCGCGTTTGATAGATTGCGCAGTGTTATCCATCTTAAAACCTGTTTGAAGCAGAATAAACGCGGGTTATCTAATCACCTTAAAAATTCTGCTTCAAATAGTTTTTTAGCCTATTTCATTTTCATCCCAAACAACGTTGTACCTTCATAAAATAAAACGCTCGTGCCTTCATGACATAAACGCATTGAAGTACGAATAAAGGGGTCTTTAATCGTTTTCATGGCATTCGCCTGACGATGGAAAATGTGCATTTCCCCTTCTTCGGGAATATGGATAACAACGCCATTATCCAATGTTACAAAGTTACTTTCTAAAATATCCCGATTTTCTAAAACGCGGACATCGTACTGACTGTAGTTATCGTTAAAACGAATAATTATTTCATCATATTGCCCATTCTTTCGCCCCATCAACATTACAACCCCTTTATCATGTTTTGCATTAATGAGTTTATAACCCATTAATTCGGGGACAGCCAAGATGGCGCAAGATTGTTGGTAAGGGATGACTAAATAAGGCTTACCCAGTACATTTTGATAAATAATCCCTTGAAAAACTTGGTGTGAATTGGGCATGATTTGCCATACAGTCCCACTGCTGGCGAATAATTTATCATTGACTTGACGTAGCTGAATGGTGATAAGTTTGTCATATTGCACAACATATAAATTATTATTAACGCACAATAATTGCTCTGCATTCAACGTAAGGGCAAGCACTTCTCCTGTTGATAAAACCGTGAGTTGTAATTGTTGTTGATGAATCGTTGCGGCGAGTGCTGTTAAACTGCGCGGTTCGTAAATAATTTGTGTTGTCGTATTTTGTAAAGAAAAAGGCTGTTTTTGTATATAAACCGTATTTTTTACAAAAATGGTATTTAATCCATTGTAATAATGATGTTCCCGAATAGGTTCTTTATAATCGTGTAACAGCGTCACCGTAAAATTATTTGTTCCCTGTACAACATGTACACGTAGCGCAGGTGCGGGTAATTTACCTGATAATAGTGGCGGTGCAAGGCGTTCTCCCTTTTCAAACAAACGGATAAACCAATCTTGCCATGTGCTGGGAATAATGGCGAAATCACGCACCGCAGCGGGTAGGGAAACTGTGGCGTTAAAAATGGAAATATTGGCTTTCATCCGACTTTCTAAGCCTTTATGATTGGCGTGTTTACCTTTATAAGGATGTATGCCAACCAGCAGTTGACAGGCGACGATAGCAAAAGCAAACCAATCAGTTAGTGGGCTAAATCCTTGTGTATGATAATCTTTAATAGATGGCATTAATGCGGTGGCTGGAAAATGGGGGGTTTGATAAGAATCCACATCTATAAAATACGGCTTTTCCCATGTTTGGGTATCTACTAAGTAATTCATTTCATTTCCATCAACCATTAAACAATGGTGTTGATGGATAAAATGGATAGTTTCGTGCATTTTTTCTAATAAAGCGAAAATCATCGAATCGCTAATATTTTGCTGTTGACGAAAATCGTTGGTAAATAAACGTGGTAGCGATTGGGTATTAACCGCTTGTAGCATGGTAAAACCGACAGGTTGATTATTTTTGTCCAGCAACAGTGCTAATGGGCGAACAATGCAAGGATGGTCTAACACATTGAGTTCTTGAATCTTAGCAACAGGCATTACGCGGGCAATGTCGGTGTAAATTTTGTAAACTGTTTTATTCTTCACATAAATCTTGCCTTCTCCCCCTTCAGCAACAAAATCGGTATCGACCAGTTTTACTTTTCCCCCGCCTTGCATGTAATAGTCCATTGTGATGTGCCTATATGCAGTGTTATGGTTAATTATTAGTTTATCATGTTGTTATCGGGTGTTTTGCAGAATGCTCAATATGTTCAAGCAAGGATAAGAAAACATCGCCCCTTAAATGTCCGCGTCAATGAGGGAATACAGGGGAAAAATCTGTTTTATTACCATCATACGTTGAATGTTAATAGACCGTTGCAAGCCTATAAATAAACGGATAATACCGTGCGATGGAAAAGTATCTCGCTTACTTTTGCCCAATATAATGCAGGTCTAGCTTGTGATACCTGACTTATCTGCTCACATAATGCTACTATTTCACTTAGATAGTCTGAACACTGTCTAAAACGGCTAGGGGTGTTTTTAGCAATGCGCTGAAAACTGAGAAAGACCCTTTGAACCTGAACTGGTTAGTACCAGCGGAGGGATGCGCGTTTAGATAACCGCTTGTTATTCCTGCGCTGTTTGTTTTAACCCTTTAAATAAGACTGAGAATAATGAGCGTATCATCACCTGCAATTATCCCATTGAGCGAATCTGTTCAACTCGATGCGACTACCCTAACTCCTTTTCCTCACTCACGTAAAATTTATGTTGAGGGCAGTCGCCCTGATATTCGCGTGCCTATGCGTGAAATTAGTTTATCAGATACCCAGTTGTCCACAGGGGAAATAGAGCATAATCCAGCCGTTACAGTCTATGATTCTTCAGGTGTTTATAGTGACCCTGCGGTTAAAATTGATGTGCGTCAGGGAATCTCTGATGTGCGTAGCAATTGGATTATTGAACGTGGCGATACTGAGGTGTTATCAACCGTATCATCCCGTTATGGTAAAGAGCGTTTAGATGACTCACGCTTGCAATCATTACGTTTTGCCCATCAAATGCGTACCCCGCGCCGTGCAAAAATGGGGCGGAATGTCAGCCAATTACATTATGCACGTCAAGGAATTATCACGCCTGAAATGGAATACATTGCCATTCGGGAAAATCAACGGATAGAAACATTATCGGTTGCTGATTTAGCCAATCGTCATCAAGGTGAATCATTTGGTGCAAGCATTCCTCACGTTATTACGCCTGAATTTGTCCGTGCAGAAGTCGCACGTGGTCGGGCAATTATTCCCGCTAATATTAATCACCCAGAAGTTGAGCCGATGATTATCGGGCGGAATTTCTTGGTTAAAGTAAACGCCAATATTGGTAACTCGGCGACAACTTCATCTATTGCTGAAGAAGTTGAGAAAATGGTGTGGTCGATTCGCTGGGGTGCGGATACGGTGATGGATTTATCCACAGGTAAGCATATTCATGAAACCCGTGAATGGATTTTACGCAACTCGCCTGTTCCTATTGGTACAGTCCCTATTTATCAGGCCTTAGAAAAAGTAGAGGGTAAGGCAGAGGAACTAACATGGGAAATATTCCGTGATACGCTTATCGAGCAAGCGGAACAAGGCGTGGATTATTTCACCATTCATGCAGGCGTGCGTTTAGCGTATGTGCCATTAACCGCAAAACGAACAACGGGGATTGTGTCGCGTGGTGGGGCGATTATGGCGAAATGGTGTTTAGCGCATCATCAAGAGAGTTTTTTATATACCCATTTTGGCGACATTTGCGAAATCATGCAGGCGTATGATGTTTCTTTTTCATTAGGTGATGGATTACGCCCCGGTTCTATTGCTGATGCAAACGATGCAGCACAATTTGCCGAGTTGGAAACACTGGGCGAATTAACCAAACAAGCATGGCAACAAGATATACAAGTGATGATAGAAGGGCCAGGACATGTACCCTTGCATCTTATTAAAGAGAATATGGACAAGCAGTTAAAAGAATGTGATGAAGCCCCTTTTTATACATTAGGACCTTTAACAACAGATATTGCACCGGGTTATGACCATATTACATCAGGCATAGGCGCGGCGATGATAGGTTGGTATGGTTGCGCAATGTTGTGTTATGTCACGCCAAAAGAGCATCTTGGTTTACCGAATAAACATGATGTACGTGAAGGGATTGTGACATATAAAATTGCAGCACACGCCGCTGATTTAGCCAAAGGACATCCAACGGCACAAGTGCGTGATAATGCAATGTCTAAAGCGCGGTTTGAATTTCGTTGGCAAGACCAATTTAGTTTAGGCTTAGACCCATTAAAAGCCCAAGAATTTCATGATGAAACATTACCTAAAGAATCGGCAAAAGTCGCCCATTTTTGCTCAATGTGTGGTCCACATTTCTGTTCAATGAAAATCACTCAAGACGTGCGTGAATATGCCAAACAAAAAGGCATTGTCGATGTAAAGATTGCAGTAGAAGCAGGGTTAGCGGAAAAAGCGGAAGAATTTACCGCACAAGGTGCAAAGTTGTATCGTTAAATCATTATTTTTTATGTGGTAATGTAAGTATTACCAAATCGCACGGATAACATCGCTTTAAGCAGTGTTATCCGTTTTTTATGATAGTGGCTAAAAATCAATCCAGATAAACACCTACTAATATATTCATTTTCCTCATTATTGATTGCTTTTATAAAGGGCTTGTTTTAGAGTGTCTGACATTCCATTCTGTGCATACATAACAGTGATGCTTTACTAACCTGTGAATAATGCTTATGAAAATTCTGACAACCATTTTATTAGGCTTTATCGTCACGTTCTGTTCTCCAGAACCCACGTTGCTAGAAACAATCAAAACACAAGGTGAATTAGTCGTTGTCACCCGCCAAAGTCCGACGACTTATTATGTAAACGTTGATGGGGAAACAATGGGGCTTGAATATGAACTTGCTCAACAGTTTGCAACGGAGTTAGGGGTACAATTAAAGTTAGTAGTTGCACAGCGTTATGCCGATATTTTACCGATGGTTGTGAGTCAACAAGTCCATTTTGCCGCCGCAGGATTGACTATTAATAATGAACGCCGTTCACAAGTGCGTTTTAGTCCTGCTTATCAAAAAACAACGCATCAATTGGTGTACCGTAAAAATACGCCAAATGTGCCTCGCAGTTTGGCGGATTTAAATGAAACGACCACGCTCGTTCTTATTGAGGGAACAAGCCAAGTTGATTTGGTCACACGCTTGCAACAACAAGATTATCCACATTTAACATGGCAAACCGTTGATTTATCGCCAGCTGAAGTATTAGAAAAAATCAATACGGGTGAAATTAAATTTTCTTTATTACATGCGAGTGAAATCACGCAGATACAACGCTTTTTTCCTGAATTGCAAGTTAGTTTTGAAGTTGCTGAGGATGAGTTGATTGCGTGGGCATTTCCGCGCACAGTGGGTGATGATAGTTTATATATTGCGGCAATGCGCTTTATTAATCGTTTGCGTGCGTCAGGTGATTTAGACCGTTTAATTGACCGTTATTATGGACATATTGATTTTACTGAGTTTGATTATGTTGATACCCGCACGTTTTATCGTCATGTGGAAGAGCGGTTGCCTTTTTACCGTAAATATTTTGAACAGGTGGGCTTGTTGTATAACTTAGATTGGCGGTTGTTAGCGGCTATGGGTTATCAAGAATCTCACTGGAATCCTGAAGCGGTTTCTTACACAGGCGTGCGGGGCATTATGATGCTGACACATGCAACCGCAATGGAAGTGAATATTCAAGACCGCGAAGACCCCTATCAAAGTATTGATGGTGCTGCACGATATTTTTTGATGTTACGGGGTAAAGTGGATGAGGATGTGCCTGAACCAGACCGTACTTGGTTGGCTTTAGCGGCTTATAATGTGGGTTTAGGGCATTTATATGACGCGCAACAATTAGCCCGTCAACAAGGACACGACCCGAAACGTTGGATAGACGTTAAAAAAACCTTGCCATTGTTGAGCGAGCCGACTTGGTATCGTCGTACTCGACACGGTTATGCGCGGGGCAGTGAGCCTGTGTATTTCGTTAATAATGTTCGACGGTTTTATGACAAATTATTAGCTTCATTAGACACATTACATGCAGATGACCACGAAATTCGTATTTTTTCACCACAACAACCCACACAATATTTATCGCCCGTGCAAACACCCATGTTATAACTCATGCTCGTTGCGCTAATCCCCATGCGTACAAGGTATTTTTACTAACGCCAGTGATTTCGCTGGCGAGTTTTGCCGCTTGTTTTAGAGGGAGTTCAGTTAATAAAATCCGCATTGTCCGTTCTGTTTCTGCTGTTAGCTGTTGCGTATCTATGGGTTCTGCACCTTGTAAAACAATGACAAACTCTCCTTTTTGTCGTTCCGCTTCTGCGGTAAGCCACGTTAATAAGCCTTGTAAATTATCTCTATAAATAGTTTCAAATAACTTGGTCAATTCTTTGCAGAGTGTTCCTACCCGTTGTTCACCAAAACATTGCACCATGTCAGTGATACACTCCACAATGCGATGCGGGGCTTCATAAAAAACCAACGTGCGGGTTTCTGAGAGTAATGTTTGTAATTGCTGTTGGCGGGCGTTAGATTTTGCAGGTAAAAAACCGGCAAATACAAATTTATCCGCGCTCAATCCTGCAACCGATAATGCACTGATTAATGCACTTGCACCGGGAATAGGCACAACTTGAATACGTGCGTTATGCGCGGTTTCAATTAATAGCCGTCCGGGGTCGCTGATGAGGGGTGTGCCTGCGTCGCTAATTAAGGCAACAGATTCCCCCGCTTGTAAGCGGTTTAGTAATGTTTCGGTTGCTTGTCGCTCATTATGTTCATGTAATGCCTGCAATGGTGTATTAATGCCAAAGTGCGTTAGCAAATGTCGACTATGACGGGTATCTTCTGCGGCGATTACCTGAACTTTTTCTAAAACGGCTTGGGCGCGGTGGGTAAAATCCGCTAAATTACCGATAGGGGTTGCAACAACATATAATACCCCGTGTGTATTTGACACTGAATCTCTCCTGTAGATGCGTTATGATAAAAATCTGCTTGTGTTAAACAAGGCGGGAACATTATTAAATAACGTTCTTAATAAGGAAACTTTACGCTACTACAGAGAGCATTAGAGAGAAATTAAATTCTGCCTCTACCCTTGCTGCTTTAGCACAAACAAAAATTTTTCATGATTAATAATCTTATAGTGAATAAACGAATAAGGACACTACAGCCTGTTCTCCACATCATCCTTTTAGTTACATCCATCAACCTCTTCTAAGACACAATTCTATGCTACTTCGTCAACTAACCTTACTTATGCTGGTCTTAGTAACGCTAATGGGCTGTCAAAACATTGCGTTATTTCCCGAAAAAAACCGTACAGCAACCACCCCCACGATTGTCGACCCCACTCAAGCAGCAAAACGCCTAGAAACGCAGGGTAATTATACAGGAGCTGCCCGCGAGTATTTGCGTCTTGCAAGTACACAGGCTGCCCCACAACGACAAACTTATCAATTATTAGCGGTTAATACATTGATTAATGGGGGGCTATTAGAACAAGCAAAAACAGAACTGGGAAAAGTCAATGCCAGCTCTGCAACATTACAAATGCAAATTGAATTAGCACTCGCCCGTATTGCACTGGCAGAAAATCGCTTGGACGAAGTTAATAACCGTTTAACACGCATTAATCCCGATACACTACCCAACAGCATTCGCGCCCAATACTACCAATTACAAGCCGAAATTTTAGCCACACAAGGCAATCGCCTAGAAGCTGTGCGGATGCTCGTTCAAGTTGATGACCTATTAGAAAAAGACCCTTTCGCAGGGCGAAATAATCAACAAAATATTTGGCGCACACTCTCCATGATACCCACGCCAGAACTGACACAAGTATCACAATTACAAGGAGATGCCTTTTCAGGCTGGATTGCTTTATCCCTCATTACACAAACCACCCCAGCCGACCAACTTAACCAATCACTCAACACATGGCGCACCAGTTATCCTAACCACCCTGCCAATCGCTATATCGTCGCAACCCTGACACGGGGAGGGGCTGTTGCAAGTAACCCTAATATTCCCCCAGTAAATGACATGGCGGGCAAACAAATTGCGTTATTACTTCCTCTTTCAGGCAACTTTAAATCACAATCTGAAGCAATTCGAGATGGCATCTTTGCGGCTCTTTACAACACCACAGGACAACAACCACGCATTAGCGTTTATGACACTAATACAAATAATGTATTACAAATATATCAACAAGTTGTTGCTAAAGGGGATGTAAGTTTTATTATTGGACCACTAGAAAAAGAAGCCGTTAAACTGCTTGCAACCAGTCAAACTCGCCTCGCTGTCCCAACACTAGCACTAAACTACGTTGATATTCCTGTTAATACAGCAAACTTTTATCAATTTGGACTCTCACCCGAAGATGAAGCCAGCAACGTTGCCAGTCGCGCATGGTCAGACGGCTATCGCTCGGCAGCCATTCTATTTCCTGATAGCGAATGGGGAACACGGGTTGTTAATGCCTTTCGCATAGAATGGCAAAAACGGGGTGGACAAGTTATCTCAGCAGAATCCTACAAAAATGACTTTAGCGCGCCTGTAAAACGGATAGCCGCAAACCCCGCAATTAACATGGTCTTTATGGCAGGATTTGCCCAACAAGCTCGACAAATTCGTCCTTATTTTGACTACTACGCAGCTAACCGCTTACCAATTTACAGCACCTCCCACGTATATACAGGTATGCCAGACCCACAAGTAGATAAAGACCTCAATGGGGTTATTTTTGGCGATATGCCTTGGATTATCGCGCCCGATGCACAAGCGCAACAACTACAAGCGGCATTAAATAACCAAAAAGCGGCACAATTTAAACGTCTGTATGCTTTTGGCGTTGATGCTTACCAACTCACACAACAACTAATAACACTGGTCAATCAACCTTATCGTCAATGGCAAGGACAAACAGGATTACTTTCTGTAGATACAACAGGCTCTGTACGTCGACAACTGGTGTGGGCGCGTTTTGTGAATGGTGTACCGACCAGTTTACAAGGTGGTTATAGTCTGCAATGAGTTCGCCTACTCGTGCTGATAAAGGACACTGGGCAGAAGAGCTTGCCCAGCAATACCTTATACAACAAGGGTTAATACCTATTACGCAAAATTATCGCTGTAAATTTGGAGAAATTGATTTAATTCTGTGGGAAAAAGCGATACTGGTATTTGTAGAAGTGCGTTATCGCCAAACCCAGCATTATGGTGGTGGCATTGCAAGTATTAACAAGCAAAAACAACAGCGTATTGTAACAACTGCCAGTTTATATTTACAGCAACAACCATTTCACCCGCAACCCACTTGTCGTTTTGACGCAATTATCCTCAGCGGCAATATCAATACAACACCTGATATTCAATGGCTTAAAGATGCATTTCGCGTGGGTTGATGGTTTAGAAGAAAGAATATAAACAGATGGATATCACTGCTTCATGCGGTGATATCCGTTTTTTTAACTAAACCTGAATTCGGTGAGAATCTTCTTGATACCTTGAAGACTCAAGAGATTGATTTAGTTATATCTGTGCGTAACAAGATATAAATGCTTTTGATAAAGCGACATTGCGAAAACGTTCACTACATGAAAACGGTCATTGCTCAACTCGGAAATATTTCACAGATTGAACATCATATTTTGAATTTATACGCTAAACCTAAACTTGATGATTGCCTAAAATTACAACGTTCTTCTCAAATCCTGTTCAGAAAAGCATTAATTTTATCACTGAGATTTGGTTAGAATAGTATTTTTTAGGTACAAAAAATTTACAATTTTTCGTGTAATTTTAATAAACGCAACCCTTCTAAACGTAAGGCTTCGGGGTAAAGGGTTTTATAAATATTACAATGTGGACTTTTGATGTCCCAGCGTCCTGTTACACGATGAGTTTCAATAGGACACCCGCCTGTACAACGATAGCGAAACTCACATGTTTGGCAGTCTGTTTTATCTTGAATAGGCAAATTACGGATAGTGCTAGTTGCTAGTGTAGGCAAAACTGCAATTGCAGTAGCAAGCTTAGAAGGAATAGTTTGATTTATTTGCATTTGACATTGAGAAAATTGCCCATGATGGTCGACAACTACATAATTTTTACCAACACCACATGTATGGGTGTGTGCTGTCGATTGCATTTTATCCAATAAGTTATTCAGAAAAGGGTAATTTGGTAAATTTTCCTCAATAACTTTGTAAGCAGCTCTTATTCCATTGATAACGTGCTGTTGCTCTAATGTTAAATTTTCTTTTAACAAAGGAGTAGGAAAAATGGAAGGATGTCTATAAAGATTAAGATGAAAAACTAATTTATTATGAAGAGCCCATTCGACTACGTTAGCAATAAAATTGGCATTGATTCCTGTGACAGTGATGCTAATTTCAGGTTTTATCTCTAATGGTAAGAGAATTTCATATATCGTTTTTTGAATTCGCTGGAATGAGCCTTTGCCTCGTTTATCAGGACGTTGCTCGTCATGAACCGTACCAATTCCATCTATAGAAATCATTAACTTAATATCTTCTTGTTTAAGCCAGTTAGCCATCTGCGGAGTGATAGCGACACCATTACTTAATATTACTGCACTTAATGTTATTTGTTCTTTTTGCGCAATTTTTTGAGCATATTCATGAATTTTTTTAATAAACTTAAAATGTAATAATGCTTCCCCACCTGCATATTTTAAACGTAGGTGTTTAAATTGTTGTGTTTGTGCTATTGCAAATAATTTATCAATTGTTTGTTTACCTATATCTTCATCCATATATTCAGAGGATTTTTGGATATAACAATAGGCGCAGTCTAAATTACACGCGTTTGTAACATGTAACCACACTGACAATTGTGAAGGCGCTGTATCTGAAATCTCAGGAGTATGGTTGAGGGGAACAATTAAATTTTGCTGCGCAAATTGTTTATCTATTTCCAAACTTATTGGCTGGGGGCTTTGAAGAAAACATTGGTAACGTTCAAATGCTTCTTGATTTAAGACACTAGGTCCAGCGGGCGCATAAGGGCTAAAACCTAAGTAAAACTCATCATTGAGTTTTGTAAAGTAATTATCTTTAATCGCAGTGAATTGAGTATCACTTGAATAATTTTTAGTTTCAAAAGATGTCAATGTTGCTTCGGAACAAGCACAATCGTCACATTGTTTTAAGTGAGCATTTTCTGTAAAAAAGAATAGATAAGATAGTTGCATAATAATTAAAAAAAGTCGTCTAAGGCATAGTCTTCTATTATTTTTTCAATAGCTTCATCCTTTATAAGATATTCTTTTCTAGGCACTCTAGACAACTTAGTTGCGTCAGCTATATTTTTTTCAATGTCTTGACTGATTTTCTTTCTCTGGTCATCAGTAATCTTTTCACTCTCAGGGTAAGCTGCAACTATTTCTTGAATAGATAAATATAAATACTGTTGTGCAAATGCTCTTGCTGCGTTTATTTTATATAAAAATTCATGTGGTTGACTCCTGTTAATAGTTTCAAATTCATAACATTCTTCTACTAAGTCAACTAACATGGATTTTGCATCTTTGAGGAGAGATAAATAACTCCCTTCCGTAGAGAATAATTCCATTTTTTTTAACAGCAACTTCCTTACTAAAGCATCCGTATAAAAAACAGAAATACCTTCTGACATTTCATCTTCAGCCCGTTCACAAATTAATTTTGCCTCTGTTAAGAACAATAAAATGTCAATATCATTGCTAATCCTTTTTAATTTTTTCATACCTTCGACCATTGATAAATTGAAACGACTAAAAATGCTCAATTGCTCAAAAGCAGGTATAAATTTATCCGCCAAGTCAGCATCATTATCACCAAGATGACTTCCTGATACCATAAATATCTCAATAAGATGTTTTTCTAAAATTTCTTTAAATAAATCTTGTTGTTCTTTTTTACTGCTTGCAAAAGAAGCACGATATCCATCCTTACTTAATTTATCCACCAGGGCCTTTATAATTCCGGGGTGTCCACAACTTAACTTAGCGATTCTGTTAGCCCATTTTTTAATATCATAATCCGGGATTTGGGTTATATCATTGGAGTCAGGATGAGACTTAGAATGAGCTGTTCTAATAAAATCGTAAACTTCTTTTTCAGTTAGTGTGGATAATTTTTTCTTGTGTGTTCTCGCATTTAATCCAAGTGTTTTAGCAATAGATGGAGCTTTTTTAATATCCAGATATCTACCAGCTAAGACGGCATAACACATAGCTTGTCTTGCATCCTTTAACTGATATAAAAAATGTTTTAACCATACTAATGTTTCTGGACTTGCATTTTCTAAAGAATCAAACAGAAAAACTCGATTTCTACCAAAAACGCTATACTCTTTTTCCAATGCTAAATGATTGATGTGGATATAAAGACATTGATAACCTTTGTCAGCATAGTTGGCTGAAATCTTTTTTAAAATTGCAGATTTGCCATAACCCGCTGGAGCTGAAATATAAAAAATACGTTCTATTTCTATATTATCAACAATGTCTTTAAAAACCAAATTTTGATTATGAAAACCATACTTTAAATCAGGAAATTGATCTACAGCTACTACAAGTTCTTCTTCTTTATTTAACTGAGATATTGAATAAGATTTACGTTGCTCAAGCTCTTCAAGTTGTTCGATTGCATTTTTAATAACAAGATATTTCTTATCATTTGTATCTACTTGCTTTTGCCATCTCTTTAATATAGAAATAACTTTTCCAAAATCAATCTGTTCTTGACAAATGTCTGAATGTAACTCTTCAATATCGGGTGGCATTACAAAAACCAAAAGAGGATTTATAATGTCCCATCCAGCTTGTTGAATATTTGTATTTCCAGCAACATGTCCCATGTTTATATCTTTACCAAGCATAATCTCAAACCTTTTCAATACCTGTTATGGCAATAACAAAACTTATCCTTTCAGTTTCAGAAATTTCGGTTTGCCAGCATTGCAATAAATATTGAATATATTTTACTTTATCCACTAATGGATATGGATTAAACATGTCATTAATTAACCATTCTTGCCAATAACTATACAAAAGTTCTCGTTTAGCTGGTGTTATGTCCACTTGATCAATAGCATTTTCGCATTTTTGGCACAAAGTAATTACAGAGTTAGCTGCATTCATAAAAGCTTCTTCATAGGCTTGTTCTTCGTACAATATACTTGCAAGTGTGCGTTGAATACGACTAAGGATGTAAATACTAGGTAAGTGTTCATCTTGTATTAGTTGAATGGATTGTAAACAAACATCTTTCGCTTTCTTAAATGTTTCTTGCTTTTCAATATTTTCTTTTTCAAATTTAGCTAATAAATATAGAGTAATTGCTATGTCTTTTTTAATCTTTAGTGAAAATATAATATTACTATTTTCTATTGCTAACTTTTCTGCATACTCTAATGTTTCTAACGCTTGATAAAAACCTTCAGGCTTAAATTTAAAACTTGACTGTTTACGAAGTAAACGTCCTTTCTCATATAACGCCTCAATAAGGGTAGAACGATCTGTTCTTTCCATAATATCAACCGCATTATTTAACATATTTTCTGCTTTCAAAAGCTCTGCTTCTGCTGATTGTCGTACAGTATCCACTTGTTCTGATAACATTTGTCCATAAGCAATATAAACCAATCCCTTACCACGTTCAGAACCCGCTTGTTCAAAACAATTTAATGCTTGCTCAAAATAAGCAACAGCACGAGCTTGGCGATAGCTACCAGACTCTATAATGCCTAATACGTTATAACTGAGACCCAGCTCATAAGGGATATTCAATTTTTGGCGGGTACGTAATGCATTAGAGCAATATGCGAATGCTTCTCTATCTCGCCCTAATTGATGTAATAAATAACCCAAGTTATTTTCAGTGCGGGCAATCTGCTCAAGATCATCTTTAGTATAAAATCTCAGTGCTAATTGATAATGTTTAATTGTTTCTTGATAATTTGCTTTTTTTCTATAAGCATATCCAATCACTGAATGTAATTCACCAATCAATGTGTTGGAGGAGATTTTTGATAATAAATCAAGCCCTAAATTGATTGCCTGTTGAGGTTCTCCACTATTCACATAGGAAGTAAGCAAAAGAGGATAAATAGTTTGATGCTGTTCCTCAGTAGATTCTCTCCGTAAGTTATTCGCAAGTTCTATACATTGTTTATATTGTCCACGGGCATAATAAATTTCAGTTTGATAATGTTGGTATATTATTTTTATTGCTGGAAGATGAGATAAGAATTTCACTTCTTGTTGTAATGCTTCTTTTGTTTCGGGGTTTTTAGCTTCTTGCATCCAATGTTGCCATAATTGAAAACCCTTACCACGCTCAGCATATAATTGATAGTATAAATAATCCTTTTGTAAAGTTAGTTTCTCTTGTTCATCAGATTCTGTTTCAATACATTGTAAATAATAATTAGCTAGACGAGTGCTATGGTTTTTTTGTAGGTTGCCTACAGGATCAATGCTTACCCATATATATTTCTCTATAAGATCATATACCTCATCATGCAATAATATACTTTCCACTCCATTAGGAGTATGACGATACTTCACAAAAGAAAATTTTCTCAACTGTTTTAACGTTGTATCAATATGGCTTTTATATGCGGGAGATAAGTACGTTAGGATAGATTCATTACAACGACGATGACAATGCGCTATCATCAACAAAATGGCATCTTGCGGGGAATTAAGAGATTTTATATTTTCAACCATTGCCTGTTTAAAACTTTCGGGAGTGTCGTATTTAATTAACTCCTCAATTTCACTTCCGTTCTTATGCCAGTCTACAAACAAACCGATTAGAATTGGCTTACCTTCAGACAGAGAATATAACTTATCTAATATTTCTGGAGATAATTGAATACCTATTCGATCATCTTCAAAATACTCGATTACCTCTTGCTTAGATAAACTACTTATAGATTGTTGGGTTACAAATTCATCTGGCAAAAAATCTAAGGGTTTTCTCCCTGCTGCAATAACAGAAGTATGAGGTTTAACTCTCTTTAATCTTAATAAAGTTTCTGTAAAGAATTTTTTGGCTGAGTCAGTAATTTTTTCTGTGGTATCAAATAGAAGAATGATATGGTCTTGTGGTAAATTTGCGTAATTGCGTATAAAAGCCTCTCTCACCTGCTGTAGCCTATCGGGAGTTTGAAGCGTGGCATTTAATTTTAAATAAAAGTTTTTGAATATATTATTTTGATTTAAATTATCAGCAAGACTTTTTAATATCCCTAGTTCTTGTTCATGCCGTGAAAAATAAAAATCAACGGGCTCCTTTACACACAGAAAATGTTCATTTTTAGTACTACTTTCATAAGCATATTCCAATAAAAGCGTTTTACCGAGTCCCCCTTGACCTTGAAAATGTAAAATCCAGCTTTTCTGAGTTATTGGCGGATATAACATATTAACAATAAGTGCTTTTTCACGAAGTTTGCCAATAAAAATACGGGGGCTAGTAACATTTGATTCGTTGTTCAACAAAATAGCTTTAGAAATATCTGTTTCAGATGAGCAATTGATAAATTGCTTTACATGTTCGGCTAATCCTTCTAATCCAATATCTACGTTGCTTTGTGTTAGGACTTTGATAGAAATTTGAGATAAAATTGTCTGGAATTTCTCTTGATTGTGTTTCTTGAATGAATCCGTAAATATATTGTCAACAATAAGTGGCAAAAGTTCTCTTGTCATTTCACCAGCAATATAAGCTATTTCTATTTTATCGAATCCTGTTTGTTGCAAGGCAAGATTTCCTGTTTTCGCGCCGTAAATTGATAAAAACATCTTTAACGCAACAACACAGTTTTCATTTGTGGATAATAATGCATTTTCAATAATTTCTTTTGCCTTAAGCAAATCACAACCAGATGTTATAAACTGGTAAATTTTTTCAAGTCCATTATGCGTTAATATATTTTCGTAACTTACAGGTGAATAAAATTTTTGGAAAAAAGCAAGTAATTGTGTTTCATTAGGTGTTCTAGGAGCAAAATCAATATGTCCTCCTTCTAACGGGATAACGGAATAGCATTTTTGTTCGGTATTCCAGTTTAATATTGCTTCACCTAAACCATTTCCTGTTGCCGCAATTAAAACCCTACTAGCTTGTTGTTGAGATGATAGAGTGGAAGGACTTAAAAAAGTAAAGGCATTATCTGATAACAAAGGTAAACCATAGGCAAGAGCCTCCATATCGTTAAATATTTTAACTTGAGGAATATTCAAGTAGGCAGCTAAACGATTGGAATAAATTCGTTCAAATGCAGATACATTGGTTAATTTAACATGTTGACCTGTAACTTCATCCTTTTCGACTGGACCTGCAACACCAAAAGCAGCTATGTTAATCTTTTCACTTAAAAGATACTTTTTAACTTCAGATAGTTGTTTAAACTCTAAGATAATATCTTCTAAACGGTCATGGCTCGGTGTAGAGAAATCATGTTTAACTAATAGTCCAGTTAATTTGGTTTCAGAAAAAAGTGCAATCGTTGAAACACTGACATCAATATAACCAATTAATATCATGAATATTCTCCTGTATGAATATAATGTGCTGCTCCTAACATTCCTATTTCTGGATTAGTTAGCACTTTGATAGGAATCTGTTTTAGCAACGCTGCAAATTTTTCAGGTTTATCTAAAAATGATTCCAAAAAAAATGTTTCTTGTAATTTAGGTAAAATTGCAGGCGCAATACCACCACCGAGATAAATACCATTTAACGTTAAATGCTCTAAAGCAATATCAGCTATTTTAGATGCACAAAGAGCTGCAAAAAAATTGATAGTGGCTTCGCAAAGTGTTTCTTGTTTTTTTAATCCTTTTTCTATTAAAACTTTTGTAAAATCTTCTTTTTGTAAGAAATCAGAAGTACAAACATATTTTGGATTCTGTTTGCAGAAAAAACTATATATCATTTTTAAGCCAGAACCCGATAAAATATTATCATAAACAGTTTTCTGCTGTTGTTTTAATAAAAAATCCAAAAAGGCTAAGTGTTGTTGATTTCGAGGTGCAAAATTAGTATGTCCACTTTCTGTAGGCAGCACAAAGAAACATTCACCTTGCTTTTCCCAAGCTAAAATAGCAAGACCAAATCCCGTTCCTAACGTAATGATTGCGATATTTCCTTTCTCAGTAGTAGATGCATAGGGATTAATATCAATATATTCCACATTGGTATACAAAACTCCATACGCTACAGCCTCTAAATCATTAATTAAGTAAACTTCTTTACAATTAAAAAAATTTTGCAACTCGTTTTGTTGAATTGTCCAAGATAAATTAGTGATATGACATTGCCCCTGATATACAGGACCTGCAACACCTAGACAAGCTGCTTTAATATCAGTTAGGGGAATTTGGCTGTTGTCAAAAAAAGCAGTTAAGAGAGAGATTAAGGAAGAAAAGTTTTGACTTGCTAATTTTTTCTCATGAATTAGCTGAAGTTTAGAAGTTTGCCGTTGGAAAATGCCTAAGTGGCTTTTTGTGCCACCAATGTCACCTGCTAAAATATACATTAAAGTTATCTCTAACTAAGTAAAGTAACGATACTTAAATTATCGCATATCTATCTGTGGATTATAACCAGAATATGGTAAAAACAATAAATTAAACTGAATTCAGCGGTAATCTGTAAAAAGCTAAATTGCTGAATAAAGCTGTACTCATTAAGGTACGATGAGCGGAATGATTCGCCTTCTCGAGAGTTTGTCTTAATCTGCTTGTTAAATTGAAAAATATTAATTTATCACTAACTAAACACAAGTTAATTAACCCTGATTGCTTGCCCGACTTTGTAACCGTTTAATATACCGTTCTATTCCTATCCATAATATTTCCCCTAAGGTTTGTGCAGGGCTTTTTAACGTTACAAAAGCGGTTTCTCCTGCGTAAATTGTGTGTTGTTCGTCAGGGGGAAGGGTTAGCGTTGCCGTAAAACGGGGGGTTAGGTATTCGTAGTTTTCGCTATTATCTGTACTATTTTGTTGTTTATGTTCGGTTTGCTGTGCTTTGGGTTTTACAGGGAGTTCGCCACCTGCTAATACGGTTAGGGCGGGATGCAGAATGGTTTGTGTCGCGCTGGGGTTGACGCGGGTTAAGGTTGCATTCATCGCGTGGGATGGTTGGCTATGCCGATAAAGATGAACCGATTGACCTTCATTTGCCCGAAATGCGTCTATGTCCATTTGTGGGATGGAGGCTTTAACTTCTAGTTGTTGGGGATTGGCAAGGGTTAATATTTCTGTACCCCGTTGTAAATAAACGCCTAGTAGATTGTCTAATTCTGTTGCGATAATCGTTCCTGTTTGTGTTGCTTTGATGTTGAGGGCGGTAATTTGGAGATTTTTTTCTTGGAGTTGGTGTTGTAAGTCTTGGAGTTTTTCATTTTCGCCTTGTGCATCGCTTAGTTGTCCTTGTGTTGTGGCATGTTGGCGACGTAGTTCGCGGGTTTGAATTTGTAGTTGTAAATCTCTTTGTTCTTGATATAAATCAGGGTTATCCAGTGTTAGTAAAATGTCGCCCGTCATGACATTATCACCTGATTTTATATAGATTTTTTTGATAAATCCTGCGGTTTCAGTACGGATAGTTTGTGCATCAGCATAATCAAACACGGCTGGCACGGTTATTGTGCGAGACCAGTAAACTTGTGTGAGTAATAGACCGCTGAAAAGACTAAAAATAAGAAGTAAAAGACTAAGATGGCGCAATATTGCACCACGATTAGTGTCTTTATATAATCCAATGAAAAATCTAGCTAATGGTAAGGCTAACATGCTAATACCCGCCATTGTCGCTAAAATAACGCCCGCGCCGTAAAATAGGTGGTTTGCTGCAATCAGTAGGCCTATTACAACTAGCCATCGCCAGATTAAAGAGGCAAAGGCATATCCTTTAATAATGGTTGTACGTTTTCCTGTCCATGTGGGACGGGTGATTTTACGTCCTTGTATATAGCGTTGATTTAAGTAGCGAATATAGCGTTGCCCAGAGATGTATAAATTGGGAATATTCAGTAAGTCGCTCAGAATATAGTAGCCGTCAAAACGCATTAGTGGATTGGCATTAAATAATAGGGTGGAAATACTGGTAATAATCACTATGTTATAGCTTAGATAGTTTAATGCCCCTGTATCGCTATAGGCCCATATCCATGCAGCAATGCCTGCAACAAATAGTTCTGCATACATGCCTGCTAAGGAAACGTGTATCCGTTGCCAGCGTGAGGTTAATCGCCAACTGGCGTTAGCGTTCATGTATGCACCGATTGGTGCGAATAAAATCAGCATGATGCCTGCTTGGTGAATATGTCCACCGTATTTTTTACAAACCAGTCCGTGGGCGGTTTCGTGTAGTACTTTAACAATTATCCATGCTAGTAAAAGCCATAAGGCATTGTGTGGTAATAGTAAACTGCTTGCGCTATGGATAAAGTGGTCGATATTTGCCATGACTAGGTAAAAACCACTGCCACAGATGAGTAGCCAAAGGACAAAAAACGCCCATCCAAGCAGCCAGCGTGTGTAAGGTAAGAGTTGTTCTAGCCAATAATCAGGACTGCCCAAAGGGATTTTGATAAATAGTGCATTTAGTCGTCCTGCCCATTTTTGCATGGGGTCACGTGGGGCATGGGGTAAAAACCAGTTGCGTTGTTCTACGTTCCAGATGTAAACCAATTGTGATTGGATTAGCCAATAACTGATTTGTTGAATTTGGGTTGCATCAAGTTCGGGTGCGACTTTTGCGGCATCGGCAACGCTGTTGTGTCCATCTAGTTGTTGTATAAAGGTGTATTCAGCAAGTCCGATTTGAAAGTAATTGCCATATAAGGGGTCTTCAATCAGGTAACAGGGACGTTCGCCATAGCTTTGAAAGGTAAAAATTAAATCGTCACGTAATTTAATCTGCAAAGCGGGTTGTTGCGTAGCGGGCGCGACGGGTTGGGGTATTTCTGTGAGTGTTAGTAGAGCCATCGTAATATCGTTTCCCATACTTTGTGAAAAAGTACCCAGCCGAGTAGTTGTTGATCAGCCGCAATTTTCCCTTCGCCTTTCATACCGGGACGTAATTTATTGTCGGTATTGTTTAAAATGCTTTCTATAATAAAAACAGCTTCGCTATCGCGTACTGTTGCACGGGGTTGAATGCGGCTTGCGGTGAGTTGCCAACGTTGTTGCGGATAGGCATCTAATTCCATCTCTAGGGGCATATCTACGCGAACATAGGCGATGTCGTCAGCAGGGATGGCGAGTTCTACGCGCATGGTTGCGAGGGGAGCAACTTCAAATAAGCTTTGTCCTTTTTCCACAGGGCTGCCTTGTACCCGTTGTAAATCGCCGCTGATAACTAAGCCGTCAATAGGGGTTTTAATTTCTAAATTGGCAATTCTGTATTCTAAAAGTGCAATTTGTGATTCTGCGCGTTCTTTTTCTAATTGTGCCAGTTGGGTTGCAACGGTATCTTTTGCTGCGGCACTGGCATCTTTTTGTTTAGCAAGGCGATTACGTTCAGCGGTTAAACCTGTTAATTCCAGTTGAATTTCGCGCTCGTCTAGCTGGGCTAAAATATCGCCTGTTTTAACAACATCGCCTGCTTCGCGTTGGGTTGTTTTTAAAATACCTGCAAATGGTGCTGTAATAAAACGGCGTGTGTCAGGTTGAATCGTCACTTTGCCCGCAATGGTATGTGTAACGGGGATGAATAAAGGAATTAGTAGGATACTAACAAGTAGGCTGCCCCAGATGAGTCGCCGCTTGAGGGTATTTAGGATTTGTTGCCATCGTCCTTGTTTGGTACGACGTAAGGTTGTTAATGCGATGCCTAATACGTTACTTAGTTGAGTGAGCAGGGGGGGGACGTGATGCGCAGGGGGGGTTGTCCACAGTAAAACAAGGGCGTAATGCGCTGGTAGTTGTTGATGGTGTGGTAAGGGTAGGCTCCAAATTTGTTGGGTGGCGGTTAGTCCTAAGATTTTTTGTAGGTGGGGAGATACTCGATGAGCATCGTTAGTAGTGCCGATAAAGGCTTGTTTTGTTTGTAGGGTGTCGTCCATCAGCGATTCTATCGCATGGCTTAAATCCACATGTCGTGGTGCATCTGGTAATTCAGACATGGCTTGAATGCGACAATGGTGTCCTTGACGATACCCTAAAATGACTCGTTGACACCCGCACGCAGTTTGTAGGCGATTTAATAGGTGACGTTCGGCTTGTTGCATATCACCTAAGTGCAGTAATTCTAATAATAAGTGTAATACTTGTTGTTGTGTGCGGTTTTGGGTGTGGTCAATGCCTGCATAACTGGCAACCAGTTGTAAAATTGTTACAAATGTTTCTAAGGTTTGATAACCGCCTAGCAGTAAAACGAGTGTGATAGCTTCTGGATGTTGTGTTTGTGGCACGGGGGCGGCAATCAACCAAATTTGGCGGTGCTGGTCAAGTTGGGTTAAGCGAACACGATTTTGTTCGCAGGCTAGTTGCATTTCTTGTAATAGTAAATTTTCTAAATCAGACCGCCAGTCTAGGGCTTGACGTGACAAAATACGGGGTGCAAGGGCTAATTTACCTGTGGTTTTATCAGGCAACGCATACGCTGCACCGGCCGCATTGGTTAAGCCTAATAAAAGTTGCAATAATTCCAACAACCACGCTTCACGCTCTGTTTGTTTATCGCGTAATTGTTGTAGTTGCGTATGCAGGGTTAGCAGGTCTATTGGGGGTAATTGCATAATTGCGCTTAACTATTTAATGTCGGTAAACGGGCAGCACCACTGGACACG
The DNA here is from genome assembly GCF_001305575.3 of Beggiatoa leptomitoformis. Lineage (NCBI taxonomy): Bacteria > Pseudomonadati > Pseudomonadota > Gammaproteobacteria > Thiotrichales > Thiotrichaceae > Beggiatoa > Beggiatoa leptomitoformis. The sequence goes on along the minus strand of NZ_CP012373.2, from coordinate 719,657 downwards.
GTTTCTGTCGTTCCACTACTGGCGAGTGCTTGGTTTAATAGATTTACTAAGCGTTTTGCGCCATCAGGTGATAAGGCAATACGGGTGTGAACGGGCAAATGTGCCTCGCCTGTTGCGGGGTCTGGTAAACTGCCAGAGGAGAAATTGACGATAACTTCTTCACCGGTCACGCTTAATACAAACTGTGACGCATAAATTGCTGTCGTTTGTTCATAGCGGACACGGACTTGTTGGGGCTTTTTATCGGTGGGTTTGTTACTCATGGGGTTTCGCTGGGTCGGGTGAAAAGAAAGATAAGCAAGGGATACTATTGCTTTGCGTGGTGTTATCCGCACTACACTTACGGGTTGTTGCCTGAGCGTATTGGAATGTACCCGTTATTTTAGTGGCAATCTATATCGGTTTTCCATTATAGAAAAGCAACTATTAGATTATAAAGCAGTTAATAATTATAAAATTTGGTTAATCTTGAAAATGTTGATTCAGATGGTTAATGATGCTCGTAGCTGGACACCACCGCTTGCAGCAGTGGTATCTTTGTGGTTTAGTTAGTTTAATTACAGTAATATTAAGTTATCTCTATGAATTAATTCAGGTTCATCTACATACCCTAATATCTCTGCAATGCGATTGCTGGCTTGTCCCTTGATTCTTGTGGTTTCTTCTGCACTGTAATTAACAATACCGCGTGCGATTTCTTGCCCGTCTAGTGTTAAACAAGCAACCATATCACCACGTGTAAAATCTCCTTTGATTTGTTTCACGCCAACCGCTAATAAACTTTTTCCCGAACTGCGTAAAACATTCACCGCGCCATCGTCTAAATATAACTCACCACGCATTTTTTGATTTGCACCTAGCCATTGTTTACGCGCTTCAACGGGGGGTTGGGCGGGCAATAATAAGGTGCCAAGATTACCGCCATTGGCGATTTTGAGTAAAACATCAGGAATTCGTCCTGATACAATCCATGTTGCTGTGCCAGAACGTGCAGATACTCGCGCTGCACGTAGTTTAGTTGCCATGCCACCACGTCCTAAACGTCCGCCCGTACTGCCTGCCATTGCTTCTAAGACAGGGTCCCCTGCGTAGCCTTGAGAAATTAATTTAGCGGTTGAATCTAAACGTGGGTCACGTTCATAAAGTCCTTGCTGGTCAGTCATAATCACTAAAACATCTGCTTCAACCAGATTGGAGACTAAACCCGCTAAGGTGTCATTGTCGCCGAAGCGAATTTCATCGGTTGCAACCGTATCATTTTCATTAATAACGGGAATAACTTTTAAATTGATGAGTGTTTTTAGCGCACTACGTGCATTTAAATAACGTTTACGATTTGCTGCATCGTCATGTGTTAATAAAACTTGTGCGGTATGAATGCCGTAGTTTTTAAAGCAAGTTTCGTAGGTTTGCACCATGCCCATTTGTCCAACGGCGGCGGCGGCTTGTAACTCGTGTAACGTCGCGGGGCGTTCTGTCCAACCTAAACGATTCATTCCCTCAGCCACTGCACCAGAGGAAACTAACACAACTTCTTTACCTTGTTGACAGAGCGTTACTATTTGTTTTACCCAGTTTTCAATGGCGATTTTATCTAAACCACGTCCTTCATTGGTTAGCAACGCGCTACCGATTTTAATAACCCAACGTTGGGATTTACTAATTTCTGTCTGTTTACTCATATTTTTTCAGGTAGTTAAAAACGAAGAAAGTCCAAATCAAGAGGGATTTGGACTTATTAACAAGACTGTTTGCATCAGGTTTTTTAGACACACAGAATTTTCTGGTTGTTGGCAAGTTCTGATTCAGACAATTTTTATATTTTTACTTTACGCGCATTCCTGCTTGCGCTCCTGTATCGGGGCTTAATATCCATAAGCCTGACCCATCACCAGCAGCTAATACCATTCCTTCGGACAATCCAAAGCGCATTTTACGCGGGGCAAGATTGGCAACCATTACGGTAAAACGTCCGATTAAGGCTTCAGGGGCATAAGCGGATTTAATGCCTGCAAAAACGGTGCGTGGCATATCTTCACCAATATCCAGCGTGAGTTTTAATAACTTTTCTGCACCATCCACCTGTTCTGCATTAACAATTTTTGCAATGCGTAAATCAATTTTTGCAAAATCATCGTAATTGATAATTGGTTGCAAAGGGTCGCTTAAGGTTTTATTAGCAGGGGCGGTCATTTGTAAATCTTCTTTAGAGGCGGTTACAATGGCTTCAATTTGTTTGGGTTCAATCCGTTGCATTAAGGCTTCATACGGATTAATCGTATGCGTTAATAATGCGACTGGTTGCCAAATGGTGGGCGCATTGAAAAAATCCGCCACTTTTTTCGCCATAACGGGCAAAATCGGGGCTAAATATCCCATTAATACACGGAATAAGTTTAATCCTTGCGTACAAACTTGTTGTAATTGTTCGTCATTACCTGCTTGTTTTGCAATTACCCATGGTTTTTGCTCATCAATATACTGATTCGCTTTATCCGCCAATGCCATGATGTCACGAACAGCGCGATGGTATTCACGACTTTCATATTGGGTTGCAATTCCTTGTCCTGCATCAATAAATGTTTGATATAAAGCAGTGTCGGCTAATGTAGTCGATAATTGTCCTGAAAATCGTTTACTGATAAAACCCGCGCAACGGCTGGCAATATTCACCACTTTACCCACTAAATCGGCATTTACCCGTTGGGAAAAATCTTCTAGGTTTAAGTCAATATCATCAACTCGATTGCCTAATTTTGCCGCGAAATAATAACGTAAGTATTCAGGGTTTAATTGGTCTAAATAGGTGCGCGCGGTGATAAAAGTCCCGCGTGATTTGGACATTTTTTGTCCGTCAACGGTTAAAAAGCCGTGTGCAAATACACTGCTTGGCGTTCTAAAACCCGCACCATGCAACATAGCGGGCCAGAATAGGGCATGAAAGTAGAGGATGTCTTTACCAATAAAATGATATAGTTCGGCTTTACTTTCGGTTGACCAGAATTCCTCAAAGTTTAATCCGCGTTTATCACACAGATTTTTAAAACTCGCCATGTAGCCGACGGGCGCGTCTAACCAAACGTAAAAATATTTATTGGGTTGGTCAGGGATTTCAAAGCCAAAGTAGGGTGCATCGCGGGAAATATCCCAAGGGCGTAAACCTGCGGTAAACCATTCGGTTAATTTATTCATGGTTTCCGCTTGTAACGTGCCACTGCTGGTCCATGCTTGTAAAAAGGCTTCAAAATTCGCCAAATTCATAAAGAAATGTTCGGATTCTTTCTCAATAGGCGTAACCCCAGATAATACTGAAACAGGGTTTTTTAAATCCGTAGGATTATAGGTTGCACCACACACTTCGCAATTGTCGCCATACTGGTCTTTTGCACCACAGCGAGGACATTCACCTTTAATAAAACGGTCGGGCAAAAAAAGATTTTTAACAGGGTCAAAGGCTTGTTTAACGGAGCTAGACGTAATATGTCCCGCATCGCGTAGCCGCTTATAAATAAGATTAGAAAATTCTTTATTTTCAGGTGAATGTGTTGAATGATAATTATCAAATTCAATGGAAAAATCGGTAAAGTCTTGAATATGTTCTTGGCGAACACGGTCAATTAAGGTTTCTGGGCTGATGCCTTCTTTTTCTGCCCGCAACATGATTGCTGTGCCGTGCGTGTCGTCTGCACAGACGTAATAACAGGTATTTCCCAATAATTTTTGAAAACGTACCCAAATATCAGTTTGAATATATTCAACTAAATGTCCTAAATGAATTGAACCATTAGCATAAGGTAAAGCACTGGTTACTAAAATCTTACGTTGCGTCATGATTATAATTTTTTAACGGAATTGAATGGTTGTTAAGTTTAAATGAATTTTACTGAGTTTGGGGTATTACTGATGAACGTTTATTTTATTATAGTAGGTAATTAATTGATTTTAAAATAAAGTTAAGTTATTTTCTCTTCTTGAAATAAGTAAATAAAAAGAGAGTTTTTGGTATTTTTAGGCATAGATAGTGCATAAAATCGGGGTAGCCATGCCCAGATGACACCTACCTAATCTGGTGTATGGGGAGGTAATCTGGGAGTCACGTTACCTAGATTTACCGTTAGCATTTGAAGGGGCGATTCCTCGCGGAACTGCCCCTCTTTTTTTGGGCGTTTGAGTATTATCTGAATAAAAATTGATTAAAAAATAATTAATTGATTACGAATTAACTTCTGAGATATGAATTAATTTACAGCCTAGTGTTGTTTCAAGATTCGCTAATTGTTCATTAGTGACATTCATCGAATCACCGGGATCAGGCAACCATAATTTAAACCGTGCAAAACCCGCATCGTAGGGAAAACGAATATTTTCTGCGACTACCGCCTGATTGCAACAAGGCATGAGTATTTGCGTTGCGATGGGATTATCTGACTCGCTCAATTTTTCGAGAAACACATACCACCATTCTTCATCCCAATCATCATCATTTTCTTCTTCAGACGCTGATTCAAAAGACTCTAATTCAAAGCGATTAACCGTCTCGCCACAGGCAGGGCAAATCATCTCTTCAAAAGCATCACGCCCTTCAATAAAAAAGGGTTTTTCCCAAGTACAAGATTTAACATCATCACCTCGGTCAGGGAAATATTTTTCCATTAGTAACTTAGCTGCCATAATCGCTTCTTGGGAAGGGATAAAATAGTGATCGGCTGGAATTAAAACGGTTGTAAATTTAGCCATAGCGCACCTTTAATTTTATAAATTATAACAATGCATTATAGCAAGCATAGCGTTGTTAGCGTAGTGTAACGTGTCATTCCATTCTAACGTTATTTCAAAACAAGGTAGGTAATGGCTCATCGCACAAAGCAAAAAACCCCTGTAACGGGGTTTTTAATATTTATAAAAAGCTAAAACAAAAACAGCTTTTTTAAACGCCTAGAGTAACAACGCTTTCCGTCTGTTTTCCATCATTCTTTCTACAATGGGCGTAAAAATAACTTGTAGTGCAAAGGCGATTTTCCCGCCCGGAATCACTAGCGTATTTGGGCGAGACATGAATGAATCATGAATCATCTTGAGTAAATAAGGATAATCTTGGTCACGATATTTGTTAAAGCGAATCACGACTAGACTTTCATCGGCTGTTGGAATATCCCGTGCAATAAATGGGTTGGAAGTATCCACTAGTGGGACGCGCTGAAAGTTGATATGTGTGCGCGAAAATTGTGGCACGATGTAGTTAATGTAATCTGGCATACGGCGCAAAATGGTATGCACAATCGCTTCTGGTGAATGTCCACGCTCGGCAATATCGCGGTTAATCTTTTGAATCCATTCTAAATTAATACTGGGGACGACACCGATGAGTAAATCAACCCATTGTGTGACATCAATGTCTTTGGTCACAATACCGCCATGTAACCCTTCATAAAATAACAAATCGGTATCTGTGGTAAGTTCTTCCCAATCGGTGAATGTTCCGGGGTCTTGATTGTAGGGGGCTGCTTCTGACTCGTTATGTAAGTAGTAACGTCTTAATCCTGTTCCTGTTTGTGAATATTTTACAAACAACTCTTCCAGTTTGTGGAATAAGTTTGCATCAGGCCCAAAATGGCTCATGATGCGCCCTTCAGCCTCTGCTTTCGCCATCGCTTCTTTCATTTCTATGCGGTTATAGCGATGAAAACAATCACCTTCTACAACCCCCGTTTTGAGTTTTAAACGACGGAACATATTTTCAAACGCCTTCTTGACGGTTGTTGTTCCTGCACCTGATGAGCCAGTGACTGCAATAATCGGGTGTTTGACTGACATAAACGCTCTCCTCGTCCATCACAAATAATTGTTGTTTATTATATTTTAGTTAAAAACCATCACAGTAGTGTCATATCACTGTCTGTAAAACACGCTTGTTTCCCTTGTTGTGTTGTACAAGATATTGCTGTGCGTGGGCTAACTTGACAAGTTGTATTTTTTTATTTCATTAATAATAAATTTTAATTATTAATTTTTATAGTATAAAAATAAATAATCATTAAGTTATTTAGGTAATTTTTAATCATGCAAGATTATTTCGTGGTCTTATTTTTATAAAGTTAATAACATTATTTATATATTTAATGTTTGTTATGTTAAACACATTAATAGCGTTTTATTATTGCTATTACGTAATGTAAATAATTTATGTGAGGAAATCAGGCGAAAAATTAAGCGGTTTTTTTGCGCCACTGGAAGGATTTTAGTGTTGCTAAATCGTGTGAAAAAGAAAGGAGAATAAGGCTATTTCTGTATTGGACTTATTTTAAGACTGTGTTATTATTTTTATATAATAACATGATTTTTATTAAAAATAATGGTTGTTTTTATAATCTACACTGAATCTACATAATATAAATTTTTTATAAAAAATGCTTATTTACTATGTTATTAAGCTAGTAAACCAACTAATTGCCCCTTAGTTGTTAATCTACATTTCCCGCTATTTATCCCCCTTATTTTCTCCTCGTAATACTCGCCATTTGGTACGCAATAAACGCAATTTTCTTCTAATTTTTTCTCATTTCACGCGCTAGGTTTAGATTCAAAAAAAGAATAGAATTTTTCTAGCAAAATTAAAAACGCTATTAACATTTATAACGTAAAAAATACTAAATACGTTTTAAACACTAATAGCGTTTATATTTTTTCTACACCCGTTCTAATAATCTATTGCCAGCTTCTATTATTTGTCCAAAACTCATACCACCATCATTGCAAGGAAGTTGTGTTGGTAAAAAAACCTCAAAACCGACGGCATTTAATTGGGCAATAACTAACTCGGTTAAGTATCGATTTTGAAAAACACCACCCGTTAAACCAATTTGTCCGACAGTTTTTTCTGTGCGAATTTTTAGGGCTTGTTGCAATAATGCTTGTGCCATTGCTTGATGAAACCCTTCAGCACGGATTTGTTGACTACTTTGTGTGGTTTGCAAATAAGGTAGCAAGGGAGACCAATCGCTTTCCCATAAGTCACCAACCCGAGACAACGGTAACATAGGAATATCGTGAGATATTTGTGAGCAACACAAGGATTCTAAAAACATGGGGGCTTGTCCTTCATAACTCACAACAGGTGAAAAACCAATCAGCACAGCGGCTGCATCAAACAAGCGACCAACAGACGTGGTTGTTACGCAATTTAAGCGTTTTTGCCAAGCGTGATAGAGCAAATCACTATCAATTGTAGCCACAGAAAACGGTAATCCAACTTCCCAACATAAACCCGCTGCACTGCGATAGGGTTCACGCCCCACCTTATCCCCCCCTAACAAAGAAAAAGGACGCATCCGTGCCACCCGTTGCCATGCACCTGCTTGTCCATAGAGTGCATCGCCGCCCCACAAAGTGCCATCTTGCCCTAACCCGACACCATCCCATGTAAAAACAAGCCATGGTAATGCTTGTGGAAATTCGCCCGCAATGGCTGACGCATGAGCATGATGATGATAAACAGAATGCACAGGTAAACCGCTTTGTTTTGCCCAACGACTACTTGCATATTGTGGGTGTGCGTCGCAAATCACGGCCGTTGCGGACACCGCATATAAGCGTTGTAAATCATTAATTATTTGATTAAAAACATCTATACTCCGCGCTGTCCCCAAATCTCCAATATGCGGCGACATCACAACGCGCTGTTCCCATGCTAACGCAATCGTGTTTTTTAATTGTGCGCCAACGGCTAACACAGGATAAGGCAGCCGAAAAGGCAGGGTTAATTCTAATGGCGCAAGACCGCGCCCAATTCGTAATGGTCGCGGTTGTTGGTGAATTACCCGCATAACCGAATCATCGGCTGGGCGAATAATCTCACGGTTATGATGTAAAAACGCATCTGCTACTGTTTGCAAGCGTTGTTCAACTAATTGATTATCTGTTAAAACAGGTTCACCACTCAGGTTTGCTGAAGTCGCTACGATAGGCTCAGCCAATGCTGTCAACAATAAGTGATGCAAAGGGCTATAAGGCAACATTGCCCCAATTTCATTTAATTGCGGTGCAAGAAAAGCGGATAAATTGCAATCTGTACGACGGGGTAATAAAACAATTGGACGGACAGGGCTAGATAAACAACGGGCAGCAACAGGACTCACCTGTAATTGTTGACGTATAAACGTTAAACCGTCTTTACCATGTATAGGAAACATAACGGCTAATGGCTTATCGGGACGCGCTTTACGTGTGCGTAAGCGTTGGATGGCAGTATCTGAACGGGCTAAACAAAGTAAGTGATAACCACCAATCCCCTTTATAGCAACAATTTTTCCTGCTTGTAGTGCCTGAACACAAGCAGATAATGCCGTTGCAGTTTGTCTTGCGTTATAAATAAACGGTGTTGTCGCGGTTTGTGCCTCTCGAAAACAAAGCCCCACACCGCACGCAGGACACGCCAATGGCTGCGCATGAAAACGCCTATTACTGGGATTATCATATTCCGCCTGACAATCTGCACATAAAGGGAAATTTGCCATGCTGGTATCCGCACGGTCATACGGCAGACGCTGAATTAAGGTGTAACGCGCCCCACATTGGGTGCAGTTAATAAAGGGGTAGTGATAATGTCTATCGCAAGGATTATGTAGCTCGTGCAAGCAATCGTCACAAATAAAATAATCTGGCGGAACATGAATATCGGCTTGCGTTTGCAGGCTGGATGCAATGCTAAAGGAGTTTACCGCAACCAGCGCGCAAGCAGTATGTTGTAAAATGAAAGGTTTTGCTAAGGGCGGGGGATGTTTTAATAATTGAGTAGCGAAAGTATGTAATTGGGTTTCTGTGCCTTGCACATGGATTTCAACTTGTCCTGATAAATTTTTTACCCATCCTAACAAGCATAATTCTGTTGCCAGCCGATAAATGTAAGGACGAAAACCAACGCCTTGTACTTGCCCCCCAATAAGCCAGTAATCTGCTTGCATATCATTATCCTAACATCAACCCAGTTAAGGGTTGTCTAAATCAGAGCTTTCAAAATTAACAGAGTTTACAAGCAAAAAACACTATTTTTAAAACGCCGATTCTAATAATTCTGATTTAGACAAGCTTTACGGCAGGGTCTAAAAATCTTCCCAATCATCCTCTTTTTTTACCTTTGCGCGGGTGGGCGAAGAATAAGTAGAAGAAGCTAATTTTGAAGCTTTTTTTGCATTTTGCTGTGCGTGTAAGTTCTCAAGATGTTGATAATGAACTTGTTTAACACTTGGGGTGTTTATCTTTTTAACAGGCTTTGTAACCTGTTCAACGGTTGTATTATGGGTAGGGGAAGGCAACTCTGTTGTACTTAACCGAAAAAATGCCGTGTGTTTCATCAATTGGCTAGCTTGCTCACGCATGATTTCACTCGCTTCTTTAGCTTGTGAAACCATATTGCTATTTTGTTGTGTCATTTCATCCATTTGGCTGATGGCTTTATTGACTTGATGAATACCTGCCGCTTGTTCCTGACTCGCTGCTGTAATTTCCGCAATAATATCACTAACTTTTTTGACGGCTAGAAAAATACGTTGTAATGTCGCACCAGATTGATTAACCAATACAGACCCTTCATTGACCTTGTTCACACTGTCTTCAATGAGGGTTTTGATTTCTTTGGCTGCTTCTGCGCTACGCTGAGCGAGATTGCGAACTTCCGCAGCAACGACTGCAAATCCACGCCCTTGTTCACCTGCTCGCGCAGCTTCAACAGCCGCATTAAGGGCCAGCAAATTCGTTTGAAATGCGATGTCGTTAATCACGCCTATAATATCTGTCACACGTTTACTACTGGTATTAATATTGACCATTGCGGCAATCGTCGCGTTGACAACATCGCCGCCTTCTTGAGCATCTTTCCGCGCATTCATGGCTAGTTCATTCGCTTGCCGCGCATTTTCCGCATTTTGTTGAACAATACTGGTCATTTCTTCAATACTTGCAGCGGTTTCTTCTAATGCAGCAGCTTGTTCTTCTGTGCGCTGGCTTAAACTCGTATTTCCTTGTAACAGAGATTCTGCAACAGAATCAACCATATTTGCTGACTTTTGAATTAACCCCATCACCTCCGTTAATTTACACACCGTTGCATTTGCATCCATTTTTAATTGTGCAAATTCGCCCACATACAGTGTGTTAATGGTTTGTGTTAAATCCCCTTTTGCCAATGCCGCAAACATCCGCATGGTATCTTTGATGACTTGTTGATTTAAATCCATAATTTGATTAAGGCTTTCGCTAACCGTTTTGAAAAAACCAGCCTTATCTGTCAAGCGAATGCGTTGTGTAAAGTTACCCTGTGAGGCAGTGTGGATAACTTGATTAATCTCTTGTTCTGTCGCAAATTCCTGAGTACGATTGTTAAATTCTTTTACAAACCCTAGTCGCTCGCCATTACCATTTATAACGGGGGTTAGCATATATTCTATGACGAGGCTATCAAGGTCTAACTTTGCTTTTTCAGTTGCTTTTAGATTTTTCAATAAATTACGATGCGCCTGTGGGTTTTTATGTAGTATATCAACAGGTTCGTAAAGAAGTTTATCAGGGTCAAACAAGGGTAATTCACGGCGCAATTTCTCCGCTTCTTGTTGGAATAATGTTTTTAATGCATTATTCATATAGATGATTTTATAGTTATTATCTGCAATCAATACACTGGTTGTAACGCTATCTAGGGCCTGATTAATACGCAACGCTTCTTCTGTAATGCGTTTTTCTTCAGCGATTTTTCCACGAAGTTGGGTTTGCATCCGTTCCAATGCTTGTAATAATTGTCCGCTCTCATCATGGTTTAACACGATTATTTCATTATTTAAATTACCGTTTGCAACCGCATTGGCAATAGCAACCGCTTTGTTAAGTGGTCGGATAATTAATTTTGCGGTGTAAAAATTAAATACAGCAACCAATAACACCAATACAACTAAGGCAACTAGTGAAACGGTTAATGTTGAATAATAAGTTGCATTTGCATTTTCTTGAATTTGTTGTGCTGTTTTCGTGTACTCAGTTACCCACTGATGAAAAACATCGAGTAATACATCAAATTGTTGTCGTTCTGCACCGCTTGCATTCATAAAAGCAGCTTCTCGATAGCCTTCCAATAAGGTTTCCGTAGTGTAAGAAGACAGTTTTTTATACTGTTGCCACGCCTGCTCAACCTGTGTGACCCTATTTTGCTCTTTGGCTGTCATAACATGGTCATGCCATACTTTAATAGTGTCATCTATTTGCTTTATCAGTTTTTTTTGTTGCTCGTATAAATCAAGTTGCATTTTTTGATGCGGAACAGTAACAATCAACAAGGACAATTGATGAACCTTATTTAAAGGCTCACCCATCTCAAATGCAATATGTTGAATATCTTGTGCAGTGTTGTACACATTCCCAACCCACGCAAATGTAGCGCGAATGTTATATAAGCCATACAAACCAATACTAATAATGGCGATAATAGAAAAAATGGCCAATATGATAAACTTTTTACCAATACTAATACTTTTCATATCGATACCTTGTTAATTAAGTGTAAAGTTACAAACTTCTAACGAGTTGTACTTTCAAATAAATCAGTAATAGCTCAATCCACAACACCAAAAAAAAGGTAATAATCCCAATGTGTTTATCAACAATCACACGTGGCATCAGTAAACGAGTCAACTTTAACGCAGGTAACGTAATGATTTGTAATAGTGTATAAAACGGGTTGTGCTGGCGTGTTTGACCTGCCAACAGATATAAAATTCCCTGCCCTAGTAACGCAAATAAGGCAATCTCCACCAAGCCCTTTAAAATAATAATTATTTGTAACATATTCTTATATCCACTTTTATAAAAACCTAAACAATTAACTCACTCCATTTTTGTGCCAACCAATCCTGCTTTTCTCGATGAAACGCATAATTAGGGACAACGAAATGTGTAGGGATTGCCAATTCTGCTGGAGACAGTCCTAGCGATTGTTGTGCGATAACGGGTATCACATGCAAGTACTTTGCTAAACGTGCTTGTATCGCAGGTTGACACATATAATCTATAAAAATTAGAGCTTCCGCTTGTCGCGCACTATTTGCGGTTACTGCCCAATATTCCGCATCCACAACCACACCCTCTTCAGGAAAAATACTATTTAATGCAATACCATCTGCTTGCGCGAGTAAAGCCGCATCATGATAAAACTGACCTTTTGTAATTTCGCCCTCATGCAACGCAATCGGAAATTGTTCTGCATCTCGATACCACAAGGTCACTTGTTCTTTGAGGGTTTGTAACTTGTCAAATACTTTCAGCAACCCTTCTTCTGTGTTGAGGATATCGATACCCCCAAAAAAACTTAATGCTGTAATCTCTAATAAAAAAGAGTTATTAACCAAACACATAAGCCCTAACTTATCTTTTTTCGTGTTATCCCATAAACTTGCCCAATGTGTTGGTGCGGTTGGATAAACGCTTGCGTCGGTTACAAGGGAAATTGCCCGCAACATTGCACCAACCCCATAAACTTGTTTTTGTGTTAAATCCTGAAACAAATGTGGCGCGACCAATGGCACTGTAGATGACGCTGTAATATCCAAATTCGCCCACACATTAATAGCTTGCCCCTCTGCCATTCCCATTTGTGACACCAATGAAACATCGGCAGGTATAAAATGATTCCGCAAGGCAACTTCTAACTGTCCAATCCATGCCTCACTGCTCGGAATAGCAATTGAATTAACATCGATTCCTGTCGCTTGCGTAAAATCGGGGTAAATATATTGGTCAAAAATCTGCTTAAACGCCCCGCCATAAACGGCAATGGTTAATGCTTGACGCGCTTGAACCAACTTGGGCATTGTCATCATTGCACCCGTTAAAACAAGAGATTGCTTTAAAAATTGGCGACGAGTTGTAACTTTATTGATAACTGACATAGTGGTGTAACTCGGAAACAGTGAAATTTTTCAGGATTATAAAGCAAAATGACTGGACTAGAGAAAATGAGCATTTCTCATACCAATAAAATTCTTTACACGAAAGGAAAATGACATAATGCAACAAATTGTTTTACCAAAAATTATTGCACATCGCGGTGCATCAGCTAATGCGCCTGAAAATACCCATAGCGCGTTGCGTTTGGCGGCAGAATATGGCGCGCGTTGGGTAGAAATTGATGTAATGCTTGCTGCTTGTCACACACCGATTATTTTTCATGACGATACGTTAGAACGTTGTAGCAATGGAACTGGACGATTGATAGACCAACCTTATACGGTTTTACGTCAATTAGATGCAGGGGCTTGGTTTGCACCCCAGTTTGCAGGAGAACAGATTGCAACCTTAACGAACACGGTAGAATTATTAATCCAGTTGAATATGGGGTTAAATTTAGAAATAAAACCTTTACAAGGATTAGAACAAGTAACCGCACAAGCCGTTGTAACTGCTTTACAACAGATTGATATACATCGTTTACCCTTATTAATATCTAGTTTTAGTCCACGCTGTTTAGCGATTGCGCGTGACCAACTACCCAATATTCCACGCGGCTTTTTAACTGAAAAAATTCCCCCGCATTGGCAATCTTTATTACAAGAATTACGTTGCATTAGCCTACATTGCGATTACACAACACTCACCGCATCACAAGTACAAGCAGTAAAAACAGCGGGTTATCAAGTATTAACATTTACAGTTAATCAACCACAACAAGCCAGACAATTATTTGCTTGGGGAGTTGATGCCGTTTTTTCGGATTATCCACAATTACTTATTAACGAACTGTTGTAAATTGTTGATGAATACATTTCAATCCTTGACAAATATCCTCCCCTAAAGGAATTGCACCTGCTTGCATAATCTCATCATGATAAACACTTGAACCTTGCCCCCCTATCCAGACAGGAACATTAACATTTTTTACCAATTGCGGTAATTCTGCTGTTAAAACAGAGGCTAAAGAAGAAACTCTACTAGATAATACAATCGCATGGCTATGAGAACGTTTAGTTGCTAAGGGTAATTCTTGCAAAGGGATATTTGCCCCTAATACCACCGTTTCATACCCCTGCGCATTAGCCGCTAGGGCAAAAAATAATAATCCGAATTCATGATATTCACCAGAAACACAAGCACATAATAAACGAAAACCATTACTCATCCCTGAATGATGATGAAAACGCGCACCTAATTTATTCCGTAAATAAACTGAAAAAAAATGCTCCTCAGCAACACTACCCTCCGTATTTTCCCAACGCTTACCCAAGAGTTGTAATAACGGCAAAATTAACTTATTCGTAAATACATCAATAGAGTATAAAGACAATACTTCATTATAAGTCGCCTCTAAACAGGCTTCATCTAAACGACTAATGGCAACTAACATGTGTTGTAAATAACATCCCCACATATTTTCTGCTTTTACCTCAGTTCCTTGCGCTGACCGTTGGCATAAAGCCTGTTTAACTTGACTAATCGGGATACCTGCCTCAAGTAAATCGACCACCCGACAAATTAAATCAATATCCTGTTGCGAATAAAGCCTATGCCCTTTCGCTGTTCGATAAGGTGTCATTAACCCATAACGCCGTTCCCATGCGCGCAACGTGATTGGATTAACCCCTGTTAAACTAGCTACAGTTCGGATGGGGTAGCGATACTGATCAATCGTTAAGCTATCTGTTGTCATCATGAAAAATCTTATATAAATCTTACTATTAAAAAACTAGATAGTTCTCATTTATTACAAATGAATCCACAAAATAAAATATTAATATAATGTTACTTTCTCAAGCTATTGCTTATTTTCACCACGAAAAAAACTTGCATTCCCTTCATAAGCTCCTATCATCATCATTCATTCGTTTGTAAAAAACCGCTCTTATGCCTATACGCGCCATTTGCTTTGATTTAGACGACACTTTGTGGCCTATTGACCCTGTTATAAAACGGGCTGAAAAGTCACTGTTTGCTTGGTTACGCCAACATTATCCGCACATTCCCAAACAATTCAGTATTAATGAACTCGCCAAACGACGACAAAAACTATTAGAAACGCAACCTGATTTACACTATAACCTAGGACTCTTAAGAAAATTAGGACTTGCACAAGCGGCTGTCGAAGTAGGTTATCAAGCAGAAATGGCAGAAATAGCGTTTGAAGTTTTCCAAACAGCACGCCATCAAGTAACCTTTTACAAAGACGTTCTACCCGTTCTAAAACGACTACAAGGACGGTATATTCTCGGCACATTAACCAATGGTAGCGCAGATATTCACCGCGTTGGCTTAGGGGACATTATGAATTTTTCCCTGATGGCAAGCGATGTTAACGCAGCTAAACCACATCCCGCGCTATTTGAAGCCGCTTGTCAACGGGCTAATGCTTCCCCTGAAGAAGTTATCCATGTAGGCGATGATGAAGAATGCGACATTGCGGGCGCGTTAGCCATCGGTATGAAAGCAGTATGGATTAATCGCTCATACAAATCACCCTCAGGTAAATATCACCCCCATGCCATTATTAGCAATTTAGTCGAATTAGAACGCCTGTTAATCGAGTGGGAATAAGCGCGAACAGCGATATCTATAACGCCACATCAATAGCGGTTAAACTATCCCTATCTTTGAAAAAAATAGATAAAAGCACATAATTAACACTTAAATAAGTTTTCACAAATTAAGGTCATGATATATGTTTGATAATTTAACAGAACGGTTAGGAAAAACCCTTAAGAACCTACAAGGTCAAGGACGCTTAACCGAGAAAAATATTAAAGAATCTTTACGTGAAGTTCGTATGGCTTTTTTAGAAGCTGACGTTGCGCTACCCGTTGCAAAAGCCTTTATTGAACGAGTGCAAACGCGCGCAATTGGACAAGAAGTTATTGGCAGTTTAACCCCCGGACAAGCCCTGATTCGTGTCGTGCGTGATGAATTAATCGCACTCATGGGCGACAGTGAAGAATTAAACTTTAATGCCGTGCCACCCGTCGTTATCCTAATGGCAGGTTTACAAGGCTCAGGGAAAACAACCACCGTTGCCAAACTAGCCCGCTGGTTAATTGAACGCCAAAAGAAAAAAGTCATGGTCGTTAGCTGCGATATTTATCGCCCTGCGGCAATTCAACAATTAGAACGCTTAGCTAGCGAAGTTGGCGCAACCTTTTTTCCCAGCGATACCACCCAAAAACCTGTAGAAATCGCCCAAGCCGCCATTGTTCAAGCCCGAAAATTAGGGATTGAAGCCTTACTCATCGACACCGCAGGACGCTTGCATGTCGATGAACAAATGATGAAGGAAATTAAAGAATTACACGCCGCCGTCAAACCCACCGAAACCCTATTTGTGGTGGACAGCATGACAGGGCAAGACGCGGCAAATACCGCAAAAGCCTTTAATGACGCGCTCCCCCTCACAGGTGTTGTGTTGACAAAAACCGACGGAGACGCGCGCGGTGGTGCCGCATTATCCGTCCGTTATATCACAGGCAAACCCATTAAATTTATCGGCGCGGGAGAAAAAACGGCCGCCCTTGAACCCTTCTATCCTGACCGTATTGCCTCGCGTATTATCGGACAAGGCGATGTTTTAAGCCTAATTGAAGAAGTGGAACGCAATGTTGACAAAGAACAAGCTGAAAAACTGGTAGGTAAACTAAAAAAAGGTGGAAAAGGCTTTGACTTAGAAGACTTCCGCGACCAACTAGTACAAATGCGCAATATGGGCGGTATCGCCAGCATGATGGATAAATTACCGGGAATGGGACAAATCCCCGTTAATGTTAAAAGTCAGGTGAATGATAAAGAATTCATTAAAATGGAAGCTATTATTAACTCCATGACCTCTCAAGAACGGCGTTTTCCCTTATTGGTAAAAGGCTCGCGTAAAGACCGCATTGCCAGAGGTTCAGGAACACAAGTGCAAGATGTCAATCGCCTGCTAAAACAATTTACCCAAATGCAAAAAATGATGAAAAGCATTACAAAAAAAGGTGGCATGATGGGAATGTTAAAAGGTCTAAAAGGGAAATTACCCCCCGGTATGCAGTTCTAAAAACCCAATAGTAGGGAAAAGTCCATTATCCCTACTGTTGGCTAAACTATCGGCAGTGCTAAAACAATGCAGGATGAAAAAATCGGCTCAATTCTGATTATTTTGGCACGGTATTCTCTGTTATTTTTGGACAAGTTGGCACCGTTTGACAACCGCATCCCTGCGCGTCAAAAAAAGGATAATATCCTGTTTCACACTGAAAAGTTGCTGTTTGGCAAGCAGCAACTGTATTAAATAAATAACGGCGACGTGGTTTTAACGCGGTTTGCAAATAATGCTCGTCTGCTGTCCGTGTCGCTAATGTTGTTAATATTCCCGTTGTCATTTCTGCACAATCTGTTGCATTCACCCGCTGACAACCACAGCCTTGCTGATCAAAAAATGGGTAAAATCCCTCTCGACACGTAAACTCAAGCGTGGAACACTTAAGCGCATCTGTACTGTAATAAGGTGGTGCGGTTTTTAATGCCGCTTGTGCCAATTCACACCCACATCCTTGTGCATTAAAAAAAGGTTGCTGTTGCTCAGGACACGCAAAGCGCAAAACCTCACAGCGAAGTGGATCATCACTCAAATAATGACGTGTAACCTCTTCTGCATTTGCACAAAGACCATAAGATAAACCAAGTAAAACATAGAAAAAGCGATAAAACGAGCGTAGAGTCATCATCATTTATGGGCGGTTGCGTTAGAAAAAGGGTTTTACTATAACAATATAGGCACTAAATAAGAACAAAGCGTGAGTATATGAAACTAAGGTAGGAGCGTGTTCAGGATTATCTTAAGCACCAAATAAGCAAAGTTAAGGCATTTGAGTAAAAAGACTCTGAATCAACATTCACGATATTTTCAGCACTTAATATTATAAGGGAACATTTCATGAGGTCTCTCAAATTTAAATTGACCATTGTTGCAGTTGTTTGTGTTGCCATTAGCATCTCGGCTTCACTATTACTCCTGAGTCGCTCCTACTATCAAACCATAGATATTATTGCCGAACGTACTATTCAAAACGCATCCCTTACTTTTCAAAATTTAGAAAAAGATGATATAGAGAAATTATCCTCTACCCTACTAAGTCTATTAGATAATCCACAATGGCAAGCAGCATTTACACAACAAAATCGTGATGCCTTATACAAAATAGCACTGCCCTTATTTGAACAATTAAAAAATCGTTATCGTATTACCCATTGGTATTTTCATTTACCAGAAGCCTTTAAAACCGTTTTTTTAAGAATGCACAATCCTGATTTATATGGCGATACCGTGCAACGACCGACTTATCGTCAATCAGTACTCACTAAAGATTTTGGGATTGGCATAGAATTGGGTAAAACCGCGTTTGCGTTGCGTGTCGTACACCCTTATTACATTGATAAAACCCTAGTAGGTTATTTAGAACTGGGCGAAGAAATTGACCATTTTTTAACAGCCATGAAAAACCAAATTGGTGATGAATATGGTCTATTTGTGTATAAACAATTTATTGATGAGCAAGCATGGCAAGCCTTGCAAAAAAATAAAAATCAGCGAAATAATTGGGCTGACGACCCGAATATTTTACTCATAGACAGCACTATTAAAGACCCCGACTTATCAGATATACAACGGAGTGTTACCAACATTCCAAACAAACCCCATGTTTTAGGTATGCAAACCCTAGATAATGGCAATGTGTATATCAAAGGCATTTTTCCCATTTATGACGCATCCCAACAACAAGTGGGTGGTGTCTTTGTTTTACACAACTTCACCACACTTCATCAAAATTTCGCAGTAACACAATGGTATTTAATATGTTTTGGTATTTTTGCCATTATCATTATTTCCATTTCATTCTTTTTTATCCTAAATTATTTAACCAAAGCCCCTATCCAACAATTAAAAGCCATTTCCCAAGCCATTGCACGGCTCGGCTCGGGCGATTTAGAACATCGAATTGAGGAAGATTCTTACCAAGAATTAGGCGAGTTTTCACAGATATTTGAACAAATGCGGTGTAGTTTACAAAAAATGCTACACAAACTCCGTTCCGAAATTTTAGAACGGGAAACAACTCAAAAAAAGCTAGAACTTTCACAAGCAGAACTAGAACAACGGGTTATAGACAGAACGCGCGCATTAACCCTTGCAACCAACGCCGCAGAGCAAGCCCGCGAAAGTGTAGAACTCATGAATCAAGAGCTGCGTGAAAGTGAATCACTCTTACGTTCCGTCCTAGAATACTCCGCGTTAGCCATTGATTTTGTTGACCCAAAAGGACGATTTTTTGATTGTAATCCTGCATTTGAAAAATTACTAGGCTATGACCGTAACGAACTATTCCGTATGACATTAACCGAAGTCACTTATCCGCCCGATATAGACAAATCAGTCGCACAATATCAAGCGATGATTGGAGGTAAGGTTGACACATATCAACTTGAAAAACGGTTTATTCACAAACAAGGTCACATCATCTGGGCAACCGTGACAGTTTCTATGATTAAAGACAACAAAGGCAATCCACATTTTGCCGTTGGCATGTTAGAAAACATCACCGAGCGCAAGCACACAGAAGAATTGTTAAAAGAAAAACTCGCTGTTATTTCAAGTTTTAAAGCCTTAGCGGATAACACCAGCGATTTTATCAGTTACAGTGATTTATACGGCAATATTCAATATATTAATCCCGCTGGTTTGCGCATGATTGGTCGTACAGGTTGTAACCCTAAAGAAATTACACTGGATAATTATATCCCTGCAACCTTGGTAAAACCGTTAATGGAGGAATACATTCCAATAGCGATTGAACAAGGGATTTGGTCAGGAGAACATTGTTTTCAACAAGCGGATGAAACCTTGCTCCCTGTTTCACAAGTAATAATGCCCCTATTAGATGATAATCGCGAACTCATTGGTGTTGGTACAATCGCCCGTGATATTAGTGGACGCAAACAAATAGAAGCCGAATTAAAACGGGCAAAAGAACATGCAGAAATGGCAAATAAAGCAAAAAGTATATTTTTAGCCAATATGAGCCACGAATTACGCACCCCTTTAAATGGTATTTTAGGCTACGCCCAAATTCTACAACGCGATAAAACCCTAAGTTCTCAACAACTAGATGGAATTAACATCATCCAACGCTCAGGTGATTACCTACTCACGTTAATTAACGATGTCTTGGACTTATCAAAAATAGAAGCCAACCGTGTTGAATTGTACGAAACCGATATTCCATTTGGCAGTTTCTTAGAAGGCATTACTGATTTGTTCAAAATGCGAGCCGCACAAAAAGGCATTGCATTTACCTTCTCGACAATTTCCACCCTGCCCAATGTCATTCACTGCGATGAAAAACGGTTGCGACAGATATTAATCAACATCATTGGCAATGCCATTAAATTTACCGAAGCAGGAGAAGTCAACCTGATTGTCGCGCGAGCCAGTACAGGACAAATGCACTTTATTATTAAAGACACAGGCGTTGGGATTAAAACCGAAGATATCGATAAAATATTTAATCCTTTCCAACAAGTTGGTGAAGATAAATTTCGCGGTGAGGGAACAGGATTAGGCTTAGCCATCACCAAAAAACTGGTTGAAATGATGGGGGGAACATTAAGTGTAGAAAGCGAAATCACCAAAGGCAGTTGTTTTATTATTAAAATGCCACTAACCATCAGCACATCTGCGGGACTTTTTATAAAACCGAAAGATGACAGCTATCGTATTACGAGCTTTAACCCTACCCCTAAACAGGTACTCATTATTGATGACAAATGGGAAAACTGCTCAGTGATTAGTAATCTGCTAAAACCACTTGGGTTTGAAACACACGAAGCAAACAATGGTGATGCAGGGCTAAAACTCGCATTAGCCGTTTTACCCGATATTGTCCTGATGGAAGCTGTTTTACCACAACAAAATGGGCTAGACATTATTAAACAGTTTAAAACCCACCCTGCGCTACACCATATCCCTGTTATTGTTGTTTCTGCCAGTGTTTTTGAACAAGACCAACAACACTACTATGATGCGGGATGTGATGGATTTATTCCTAAACCCATTCATGCAACAGAACTTTTTAATTTATTAGAAATATTACTACATATCACATGGTGCTATGAAGTAGAAAACGCCACAGAAACTACACAGGCAAGCGTATCGCAAGAAATAACATTACCCACGCCAGAACAAATCAAGCGTTTAAATGAACTAGCAATGCTCGGTGATGTAGGCGGAATTCAAACCTATTTAACCGAATTAGAAAATCAACCCTCATTACATGCTTTTATAGAAAAAGTAACAGGATTAGTGAAAGAATTTCAACTAGATGAAATTATCGAATGGTTAGCAGAGAAAAACTAATCATGAAGTGCAAGCCCCATTAAACAGACTAAAAGACTTGATTTTTATAAGATTGCCTATATTATCCGAAATAATATACGGTTACAAAACCACTTATTTGGTAATGCCAACATTATTTGAGAATAATGGCTGAATTTAACCCGCGTATAATCACAAAGGGTTTTTCATCCCTATCGGTTTGGCACCCCCCTTTATTTTAACCAACAACAATAAGGAAATTGATAATGCAACACCACAGAAGACATCCTCTACTTGTTACTGTTACCACACTGGTCGCGGGGTTTTCCATATCAACAGGCTGGGCTGATACACCAACGGGCTTTGTCTCTCCCCAACATGAAATCCAATTACAAAACATGACCCCTGCGGTAAAAAACTTTACCATTCAAACACGTGGTTCAGTATTAGTTGAATCCCAACTCAATGCTGTACAACAAATGGTAAGGGATATTATCCGTCACAGTAAAATTAATGTCGTGCGCGTTCCTGTTTCTGGAGAAAGTGCTGTTGTTTCAGGGAGTAAAGTCTATGAGAACCTAGAAATTCTGATAGAAATGACACGTCCCGAATCAGATGGTATGCCTTACAAAGTGGATATCACCTTACAAGAAGCAGGCACAACAGACAAACCACAAGCATTTGATTATGACAACAATAATCCAATGCCGTTTAAAGAAGCCATTAAAGCCTACTTGGTTAAAAATCTCAATTTAACCCCGCTAGACAGCTCAGGAATGCCTGAACCCATGATGCCTACGCCTGAACCCGTAGCACCATCCACTAAAGCACCCGTTATGCCATCTATGCCTGCAACACCACCGCCCACCGTTGTTTATACCGATACTCCCGCAGGCACAGTATCAGGTAAGAACGAAGTGCAACTGCAAAACGCCAGCCCCTCTGTAAAAACGATTAATATCAAAATACAAGGTTCTGTCCTCGTACAAGACCAGCTCAATACCATCAGCGAAATGGTGCGCAATACCATTCAAAGCTCTAAATTGCGTGTTGAACGGTCGGCTGTTTCTGAACAAGCAGAAGTTATGGCAGGGGCGAAAGTCTATGAAAATTTAGAAGTTATCATAGCTGCGGAACGCCCTGAAAGCGAGGGGAAACCGTATAAAGTTGGGATTACTCTACAAGAAGCGGGTACAACAGGAACAGCAGAATTATTCGATTATTACCCTGAAAAATCTGCCGAATTTAACAGCTCATTAGATGCCTTTTTAATGAAAAACTTAGATTTACGTCCTCGTTAAACAGGCTAGACAAACCACAACAGCAAGTCACCCTCTCCACAAAGCAAAACATCCCCCATTTACGGGGGATAGAGAGGGACACTTGCAAAAATAATACTTTTTAATGCTAAAAACGCAATAAATTCTGATTCAAACAACGACAGATTTAGCTTGTAAACATCCCCTAGCCTATTTCCAAGCGTACCCGTTCCCATTGTCCTAACAGCCCCCATTGCTCTATCGCAACGATACGTGACTGTGCAACTTCCAAATGATGTATTGCGCTATCTGTCGCATGAGTATAATGAGCGAGGCGCGCGCCCAGCAATGAAAGCTCGGCTAACCGCAATCGATAATTCATTTCATATACTAAACGCGATGTTTGCCGATATAATTCTTCTGCTTGCGTTAGCGTATTATCGCCCACGCCTTGCCCAACCAAGCGCGTCACAAAATAATTACCCGTCGGTTGTTGCAATGCATACTTATCCAATAACAAATTAGCTAACAATAAGCTAGCTTTAACTTCATACAAAGACATATTACTGCGTTTAGCAATGTCTAACACTTCCTCTACATCCCGTTTAGCACTATCCCAATGATTAAGCCGTTGATAAGTCACTGCTCTAGCTAACAACGCCTCAGGAATGTATAAAAATACTTCTGCTTGACGCAACTGTTGTAATGCCGCATTCAAGGCAAGTAAACTTTCCTCATAACGCTCTAATACATTAAATACTTTACCTAATGTCAACCGTCCAAACGCAATACTTACCAAGCCTAATTGTTCTTCTGCAATGGCTAAAGACTTCTGCGCACGTAATAAAATTGTCCCGTGTTCCACAGCATTTTGTGCTGTATCAAGCAATAAATCACAATATTGAGAACCAATAAGTGAATACAATTGTCCATCACTAGGCTGGTCTTCAACTTGCAACATTTCGGCTAACTCAAACGCCGCGTGGCTGTAATCTAACTCGCCTAATTGATGCAATAAATTCCCAAATTTTGCATGACATAACAAACGGGTAAAATTATGCTGGCTGGTTTCCGCTAACTCAATGGCCGCCTGTGCAACCTCTTCAGCCTCACTCAAACGACCTAATGTCAACAATAAATCAGCGCGATTATTATGCGCTTTAGCCGCATTTTTCCAATCCTGTCGCGCTTTACACAACATCGCCGCGCCTTTTAACGGCATCAATCCTTCTTCTAATTGTCCTAACGCCATCATATAAAAGGCAGCCTGCGCCAACAGCCAACTTTGATCAGCAATAGAAAGATTGGTGATGGGTTTTGCCCAATTACTGGCTTCAAAAAAGTTCGCAATGACCGCTAAATCCGCCGAAAATGCCCCCAATTGCTGAGTACTATAATACTGGTCGCCTCGTAAAATGCGCTCTCGATATAAACGCAATGCCGCCTCATATTCCCCCGCCAAACAGCCATGTGTAACGGCTCTATATAAGGGTTCTAAAGAAATTAATGTATCTGGTTGATTAGATGGGGGTAATGTTTGTAAATGCTCGAACAATACATGATGCGCTTCTTGCCATAATTCTGCCTGCTGAGTACGTAATTGCTCACGAAAATAATGACGTACTAAGGCATGAGTGTCCCATGCTTCGGGATTTTGTTGCGGATGGGTTTGTACCAACCCCAATTTATTCAGATGAAAAATGACCCCCGCCCATTCTAACTCACTGAGTTTGCGCACGGGTTTAGCCAATTGCGTATTCTGTAACAACAACGTTCTTTCCGCCAGTGTCAACGGACGGTCTAATAAACTCAATAACTGCAAAAAAACCCGTTCAGGGGCGTTGACAGTCCAAAATTTTTCATCATAAAACCGTATCACCCGCAAAGCTTGCCCACCCTGCTCTTCTGCAACGGATAGAGCAGGCAATCGGGCATGTTGTGTAACATCTCCTGCATAAACATCTACACATAAGTTACCCAACAATATCAAGGCAAGTGCATGACCACTATATGTTTTTGTGACAGGAATTAATTGCCAAGGCGAACCTTTAATACCTAATAATTTCAATAAATTCGCGCTTTCGCCCGCATTTAAATTATCTAAGGTTAAATTATCATAGCCTTTATGCTCAATATCGGTCAGCTCAATGATTTTTTGGCGTGATGTGAGAACGACTAAATGTTGCGCACCCAAGTGCTGGGTTTTTAAGATTTGCAAAAAGGTTTTTAGCCCCAAATCAGCACACGCGCCCTTACGCACCAGTGGCGAGTATTGTAAGGCTTCCACGCCGTCCAAAACTAAAATCATTGGTTTTTCACGGAGTAAGATAGCTAAGCGTTGCGCTTTTGCATCATCTGTTAATGGCAACTCCCCCGTATGTCCAAAAAATCGCAAAGCATGGGTTAAAAATAAACTCGACGAAACACTCGGTTGTTCATCAGACTGACCATAAAAAGACCAGCCAAACACATGCGATGCTCCCAGATAATGAGGAGCAATTTTTTCTAACCACGCATTCACTAACGCTGATTTACCCACGCCAGCAGGGGCAGTAATACTAATAATAAACGTGTTTTTATTATCAAAAGCATTCGTTAAGTCTTTTGAGGCTTGACGACGACCCACCAGCGGTGTGTTGGTTGCGGGCAAATGTTGTAAATCAACCGCAATGGATACCTCATTAGGTGCAGACAATTGTTCAGCACACCAACGACTAATCCGTTTTACAATGGCTTGCCATTCCTCTGCGGGATATAACACCCGTTCCAGTGGAATATCGCCTTTCGGCAAGGCTTGCGTTTTACAGAAATCCAAAACACCCCAATTTGTCGCACTCAAAATCAAAGGAACAACGCGCTTACCTGCAAGGCTTAATTGCCTAAAAAGACGCAATAACGCAGGCATAGCAACAAACCGTGATTGCATAAAATCAGGACTCACTAATAATAAAATCACCCCTGCCTGTTGCAATTCTGCTTCTAAGACACTGATACGTAACTGCCCTTCGTGCAAAGCAGTATCTTCCCACACCGTTACCGCTTTTTGTTGACGTAAATCCTGTAAATGGGCTAGCAGGGTATCTTTAAACGTCGCGTCTTGATGGGCGTAACATATTAATAATTTTAGGTCTGTAGCCATTGGTGGTCTTCCAGTGGTGTGGGTTAATTTCCTGTATTAAACGTCATTCACTTATGAGTTAGCCCCGATGTCATTAAGGTAAATACGCTTCATTTAAAATAGAAATAACATAAATGAAGTTCTTCTCGCTCATTATCGTGTTTAACTTAGTGGCATTGAGCGTTAGCCCAGTTATTGTGTTATTAAATTGGCTAGACGATTATTTTTTATTCTAGCATGTTCCTTTCTACTTCGATAAATATCCACCGCTTTCCCCTTTCTTTTTCAAGAGGATTCTTAAATGTACGCTACAATCAACACACTATTAATTTTAACCAATACCGCACGCCATAATGCAGGGCTTGCCGCAGTAGAATGTCACCCCATTCTAATGAACAGTGCGCAAAAACACGCAGAAGAAATGGCACAACACAACTATGTTGACCACATTGATTTGCACGGCTGGGCATCTGGCGATAGATTAAAAGCACAGGGTTATGAATATCGGTTTGCGGGGGAAAATATCTCAGCAGGCATCAATGAACCCATCGCTATGATGAATGGCTGGATGAGCAGTACAGGACATCGCGCCAATATTTTAAAACCAGAATTCACCGTAACAGGTTTTGGCTATGCTTATTGTGAAAATAGCAGTTATAAACATTATTGGGTTCAAGTGTTTGCTTCTCCGTTATTCTAAAATCAATGCGCAACAGCCATGCACATTGATTTTACGCATGACATTAACTATTTTTCCCTAGCGAAAAGAAACTG
Organism: Beggiatoa leptomitoformis; assembly: GCF_001305575.3. Lineage (NCBI taxonomy): Bacteria > Pseudomonadati > Pseudomonadota > Gammaproteobacteria > Thiotrichales > Thiotrichaceae > Beggiatoa > Beggiatoa leptomitoformis. Next base: position 693,142 of record NZ_CP012373.2, on the reverse strand, counting down.
ACATATTCTTTCAATTTTTGTGCCTGTGAACGCATGGATTCACTGGCGGCTGCGGATTCTTCGACTAATGCCGCATTTTGTTGCGTCATCTCATCCATTTGGCTAACCGCTTTGTTCACCTGATGAATACCTGCGGATTGCTCCTGACTAGCGGCAGATATTTCTGCAATAATATCATTAACTTTCTTTACAGCAAGCACGATTTCTTCCAACATCAGCCCAGACTGATTTACCAAGCGCGTTCCATCCTCAACTTTTTGCACACTATCGCGGATTAAATTCTTAATTTCTTTTGCCGCACTCGCACTGCGTTGTGCTAAATGCCTCACCTCACTTGCAACAACCGCAAATCCACGTCCTTGCTCGCCCGCCCGTGCTGCCTCAACGGCGGCATTCAATGCTAACAAATTAGTCTGAAAAGCAATTTCATCAATAACGCCAATAATATCAGAAACCTGCCTACTACTACTACTAATTTGTCCCATAGCCTGCACAGCTTGATTAACCACCGTTCCACCCGCATTTGCGCGCTCTTGTGCAGTAATCGCTAACTGTATTGCCTGACGGGCATTATCCGCATTTTGCTGCACTGTACTGGTCATCTCCTCCATACTAGCGGCTGTTTCTTCTAAAGCGGCGGCCTGTTCCTCTGTACGCTGGCTTAAACTGGTATTACCTAACATAATTTCTTCAGAAGCGGTATTAACCATATCAGCGGATTCTTGAATCAGACGCATAACCGCTGTTATTTTTATAACTGTTGAATTAATATCATTTTTTAACGTATCCAATGCACCCAAATAATCATTTTCTACCGTTTGGCTTAAATCCCCTTTTGCCAAAGCAGAAAAAATGCGCATTAAATCTTTAACAGCCAATTGGTTATAGTCCATAATGACATTAACCCCAGCACTAAACGTATTAAAAAAGCCAAGTTTATTTTTTAAATCCACGCGCTGCTCAAAATCCCCACAAGAAGCGGATTGAATAACACTGTTAATTTCCTTTTCAGTTGCGACTTCTACAGTTCGGTCAAAAAACTCCTGTACATAACCTATTCGCTCACCTTGTTCATTAAAAACAGGCGTAACAATATATTCAATATGCAAAGTTTCTAAATTAAATTTTGCCCGTTGACTAGTTGTCAATACAGTAAATAAATCGCGCTGTTGTTGCGGACTCTTATATAAAACATCAATCGATTGATTTAACAACGTATCAGCCCGCAACTGCACCAATTCTTGATGACAACAGGTTTCCATCTGCTTAAATAAATTATGCGCAGATTTATTGAGATAAATAATTGTAAACTGGCTATCCATGATTAAAACGCTCGTTGTACTACTATCAACGGCTTGCTTAATCCGCAACGCCTCCTCCATGATTAACTTATCTTTTTGTATGCGTTCACGCAGTTGTGTCTGCATAATACTAAAAGCTTGTAATAACTTACCAATTTCATCAAATTGATGAATTTTAATGACATTATCCAATTTACCACGCGTAATAGCTTCTATTGCCTGTACTGCTTGATGTAGTGGAATAGTAATAGAACGAGCAATGCTAAATGCCGTCCAAAACCCTACCAACGTAACACTACACATGACAACTAAAACCCAAATAGATACTTGGTTTGCTTCATGATTAGCATTTTCCAAAAAATTGACTGCTTTATTACTGGCAAAAGTAATAATTTTTTTAACATTTTCTAGCATAACTGAAAAGCTATGTGCGCCATCCCCCTCTCGTATCGCCAATACTCTTTCTGCTGGGGGTAATAAATAGATTTTTTCCCGTAATTTTACCCAATCAATAAATTCTGTCCGTAATGCTGCAATATCAGACTGCTCACCCAAATAACGGTCATCTAAAATATCTAATAATGTTAATACATTACTATCAATAGCGGTATTATCGTCAATTAGCTGTTTTATTTTTTCGGCATCCTCCCCTGCAATAGTAATATCTTTCATATTATTACGAATACGCCAAATTTCGGTATGAATTTCTAAAATGGACTTAGAGACGGTGTAAGGATGGTTATATAGCTTGGTTGTTAAACCAGAAACAACCTGCAATTGAAGAATGGCAGAAATACCTACCATCAACATAAAAAGAATCATCGCACCAAATCCAAACCACAAACGGGTGCTTACCTTAATTGTCGTAAACATGAAAACAATTCCTAGAAGATAAAAGTATGTACAAAAAACATATTTTTTATAAAAAAACGATTTTTCTACAAAAAAGCAAATTCTCTACCTATATTTACCATCTTATGGTTGAGTTATAGCGAGAAATTACCCCGACTATTATAATCTTTCTATCGTTCATTTATGTAGGAAAGAAGGCTGTTTTGAAGTGCTAACCAACAAGAAATAATACAATCATTCATAATCAATGAGTTTTCGTATAATGCGCTTAAAACCACCCACTTGTTTAGCTGATTACGACACTCAGAACCCACTTTAAAAGCCTGTTAGGTCTGGCGGGGAGTTGGGGAAAATTGCCAAATTATTAGGCGAAAAAATGCTAATAACGCGAGTACGGCGAGTTTCTTTTAAAAAGACAATAGCTTGAATGTTGTAGGGTGGAATAGCGAAGCGTATTCCACCTTGAAATTCTGCAAAAACTGAGCAAAAACAGATTATAAATCGTATGGTGGAATACGCTTCGCTATTCCACCCTACATTTTTTTAGTTGAAAAATTCTAAAAGGTTTTCGCCACTCGCCGAACTAGCGTTAATAATTTGTAATTGGGCTGTGTTTATTCGGCAAAAAAACAAAAAATATCGCGATCCCCCGCAAGGGGGACTTAGAAAAAAGATTAACATCCTTAAAGATTAAAAGGGTAAAAGATTAAAAGCATAAAGGGTAAAGAATCCTAGGGGGAAATAACAACAAGACGGAAGCCTACATAGTTGCCCTTAATCGTAGGTGCGTAGTCGGCACGGTTAGCAGAGCGGGCGTTATCGGAATAGTAGCTCCAAGAGCCACCACGCAACGTCTTGTCTTTATTGGAATTTTTAGATAAAACTAGCTCACTCCCATCGTATCCATTACTGGTATAATCCGAGCATGTCCATTCCCATACATTCCCTGCCATATCATATAGTCCGTATTGATTTGAGCGTTTTTGCCCTACTGCATGAGTCTGATTACCCGAATTATCCCCATACCACGCATAGTTTTCAAGTTGACTTTCGTCATCCCCAAAATACCATTTACCCAAACTCCCTCCCCTTGCCGCATATTCCCATTCCGCCTCCGTTGGTAATCTATAGGTTTTTCCCGTTTTCTGACTTAACCACTCTGTATAAGCTACTGCATCATTCCAGCTTACACATGCTACGGGATGATTTTCTTCTTGCTTAAATCCTAGCCATTTCCAATTGTATTCTTTTTTCTTTTCCCAACTACTCCCTGTCCATCCATAACAACCATCTCCTTTTTCCGCTTCCGTTTTATATCCGCTCTCTGCTATAAATGTTCTAAATTCCCCCACCGTTACTTCATATTTCCCCATATAAAATGGCTTATCTATCTTTACTTTATGCACAGGCTTTTCATCAGGACTCCCATCATTAGAACCCATCATAAAACTTCCTGCGGGTATCAGCACTAATTCCATGCCTAAACTGTTTGTGATTGTTTTTGGTAATGGTTGCGGTAATTGCTCAGGTATCGCGGGTGCAGGACTAATCGTTAATGTCTCACAATTGGCTAAACAAAAACGTATCGGCGGTGCTTCTACTACAGGCGTTTGTTTTTCGCCAAACTCCTCTACCATTTGCAACCCTACTTCGTTAAAAAACTCCGTAATATTCTTATTAATTAATGCATTATTCTGTAAGCCACGAATAAAATACTTTGTATAAGCACTATTACGGCTCTTATCATTACCTAATGCAACCTGCAAAGGCTGTGTTGCATAATTAATAACAAACCGTTCATATTTTCCCAAACTTACCAAACCATCATTAAAAAAACCTTTTTGTTCACGGCGAAACCGCTCAGGAATATTACGGCAAGCATCTAATACCACAATATTGATGCCACCACGATTACGCTCTCGTAAACTTCGTATTACAAACTGCACATCAACAGATTTCTCTTGCAATGCTGTTTCTGTTCTAACAGATTCATCAAAACTACCCACTAAAAAATTAGTCATTCGCCTATCGATATTTTCCCCACTAAATCCATGCCCTGAAAAGAAAAATAAAGCCACATCCCCATTTTGTAATGATGAGGCAAAGTTTTGTATCTCTTGGTTTATTTGACGTTTATCAACATCGACTAATTTTGTAACGCGAAACCCCACGTTTTTTAATGCAACACTGACATCTTCCGCATCATTAACAGGGTTAGTTAATTGCCATCCGTCAGAATAATTACCAATCCCAATGACTAAAGCATATTTATCAACTGCTTGTACAATAGGACTTGTTAGTATTAATAGACTCAATAACCCATAACGAATCATACAATTAGCCTCCTATTAACCGAATTAAAATCATTGTTTCACAAATTCTACTCGCCGATTCCAAGCACGTTCTTCATCGGATTGATGTGTTACAGTACCCTTTAAGGGTTGGGATTTACCCAAACCCTGCACCGATAAACGCCGTCTATTAATACCCTGTTTATTAACTAAATATGACAATACCTGATTCGCTCGTTGCTCTGATAGCCACAGATTGTAACTATCTGAACCGATATTATCCGTATGTCCTTGAATAATAAATTTTGAATCAGATAAAACTTGAATAGCTTTCCCAAACTCATCCAACAACGCATAAAAGTCAGGTGATAAATCACTAGAATCAAACTCAAACAATACCGCTACTTTATCGTGAGCAATATGAATACCCTTTGAAACATCGCCAAATCCCTTAGCCTCCCAACCATCATTCGATTCAAAGCCTGCACACACACCTTGTTGTAACAACTGTAAAATTTCCTCTGTTGTTTTAGGAAAACAGACCCCATTTTGCAATTCTGCTGCTTTTACACTGTGTATCATTAAGAAACTGCTGAATAAAATAAATCTAAAAAAATTCATCTGCATATCTCCTTAATGGCTATTAGAAAAAACATAAAAAAAGATGAATAAAAAAAGATTTATTCATCTTCAAAATGGAAAAAAATTAAACACTTAACGGGGTAAGTGATTAATCACAAAAGTATCTCGACAAGCACTGTCTAAGGCTTGACATTGCACGGTATAACCTTCTGCAACAGAGGTTTTTTTCTGAGTAATAACACCATTACCAGCAGCAATATTGTTATCATTACCGATTATAATCCCTTTAGGTACTAACGCATTAATTTTATCGTTTGTAATTGGGCTGTTATCAGAGCCTTGCGTTAAAGACAGCGCAGACGAAGACACAACAGTATTAATCATCTCCTGACCCGTTTTGTCGTCTAAGAAAAAATGTTTATTTTCAGCGGGCAATGTCAATGTTTGACCTGCTTGCAGGTAGTTCTTATAACCAGACATGGATATTAATTCATTAGTCTCACCATGGCTATCCGAATGATACAAATAGACAAAAACGTTCTTGTTAGCCTGTACATAAACTGTAAACTTATCTCCTGACCGTAAGTTGCTCTGATCTCGCAATACAAATTGTTTACCTGTACCGTTTTCATTACTGTACTTATAACCAACAACCACATCATCAGAAGTCATCACCCCGTTACCATTAGCGTTACTATGGACTGTTTGATCAAACTTCATAGAAAGTCTAGCATCCTCTCGGATGTCCAGTCCCTTTCTTTCATCACTTGCCTGTAAGTGAACACTAACCCCTAATAACGCAATATAAACAAGCTTTTTCAGTATTTTCACTGCCTTTCTCCCAACATCAATGATAAAAAGTCAAAATATTGTATTTTTCCAACTTGCTAATAACTTGCTGTTGAAGCAACAATCCGTCTTTGACCCTCCCTTGCTTTACAAATAGTTGCGATTGTTGAAAAAGTGGATAAATATCTATATCCAACTGCTTAGAAAAAATTAAATAAAATTTTTCAGTACCATGTGTATCATCAACAACAAAAGAGTGATTCTCAGCAGGTAAAACGAGATTTTTCCCACTTTCTATTAAATTAAACTGTTCTGACTTCGTAAAAAATTCGGTTAAATTTCCTTTACTATCCAAATAGTATAAATATAAATAACCTTGTTCTAATGAAAAGAAATGCAATTTAATCTCATCACTTTCATTCAAAATTTCCCCTGAATTTAATGTATATTCAGTGGTGTGTTCGTCAGCACTTTTACGATATGTAAAGTTAAAATTGAAAACCCGTGGAATAGGCTTAAATGGAGAATCAGATGGAGGAACAGGTGGAGGAATAGAACAATTAACAAAATAGCATTGCTTATACCAAACCAATAAAGCACTTACTAATAAAAGCACTGAAGTAACGATTAAAGATTGTTTTTGCCAACCTATTGAGCTTGTGGTAGCTTTTTTCTGTTCCCACAAAAATTGAACATCACTTAAGTTAGAAATACCGTGAATTTGCCAACCTTTCTGTTTTAGCGTTGTGAGTGCTTCTTTATCACTGTCAGTAAAATCTTCTTTATTCGCAGTAGGATAAACAAATACAGGATTTCTAGGCTTATTCTTTTGTGCATAATCTGCTAAAAAAGCAAGTTTTTTCGAAAAATCTCCCACCTCTAATACCATTAAATCATGTGAATCTACAGCACCAGTTGCGACAATAAAATATGCTGCTTTAGCGTTTAAACGTACCATTTTATCGGCTATTGCAATGGCTAATTGCCAACTATTGCCTGTAACGACTGTTCTGTTTTCGAACCTTGGAGTAATAGACTGATGTGCTTGTTGCCCACCTTCAACAGCACGCACGCCTATTAACAATTGTCCAATCTCAGATTTTCGATTACACGTGCTCGGATGCGTAGTAAGCCAAATTGAAGCTTCTACTTCATGAGCAGTTATAATTGCCTCAACTAATTCAACTTGTTGCTGTTCAACCATTGGAATCCATACGCTAAATTCTTTCATAATGGTCTATCCCTTTTGTTTTAAAGTGGTTCTAACTTTAATTCAACTTCCTTTAATAACGCTAAAGGTGATTCTTGCCGTTGCCAGAATGTCTCAATAATGCCATTGTTATCAGGATATCCTTTAAGCCAAATATCACCGTGTTGGTCGACTAATTTAACGCCGTATGTTCTTTTCAAACAGTCAGATTTTAGTTCTAACACAATTGACCAACTTGTTCCCGCTATATCGTGTGGAATTAAAGACAAGGTATGTGTGTTCGTTTCTATGTCTTCTCTTTTAACAAGTGCTGTTGTTGCCGCTTTTGTAACAATTAACGCGGGTTGTACTTGATACTGCTCCCATTCCATATAGGCTTTTAAACGCTGTAACTGTTGCAGTTGTATCAAACGATAACGGGTTGCTGGTGAAGTAAATAATACTTTCTGTTCTTCCTTAGTAAACTGTTTTTTACCTGTAATAACAGCAATTAACTGTTCATCCGTAAAACGTGATGTATCCGTTATGTCGGTTTGAGTTGCTAAGAAAGTTTGTAAAAGTTTTTTTAGCTGTTCTGCATTCGGTTTCATTTTAAATATCCGTCATTCGTAGATGTTATAAAGAGCTAAAACAATCAATTAGTTTTGCTTGAGCACGTTTAAAACGTAAACGGCGTGTCTCACGACTAATGTTATACTCTGCGCATAACTCTTGTTCTGTCTTGTTTTCAATCTCTTTCTTCAATTCAATTTCTACTGCAATACGTTCATCATCTGTTAAAGGTTCGGGACATTGAGTGCATTCCAAACAAGTTTGAAAGCTATCCCAGTCGACAAAACTGTTGTATATGTCTGGTGCATATTGCTGTAATAAAAATGCTTCACTGGCAATATCCTCATTAATATCAATATGTGGTTGCATAGCCCAAATGGTTTCTTCTAACAACTGTTCGCTATACCGTTCACCTAATTCTTTAAATAACTCACTGGCGAGCTTTGCAGGGTCTTTCTTTAAGCGTTGAAAATTGTCGCGTTCTCTTTCAAGTCGTTTGACGGCTTTTTCTACAAGCTCACGCCGTTCATTCTGCGTTTGTCCTTCGTTTCTCACATCATAAGCATATTGCGAAAAACATTGACCTAAAATAGCAAGGCACTGATTTTTAACAAACTCATCTTGCCATTGCCATTTAATGCGTAAAGTGGGTAAAGCGTGATACAAGCGACGGCTAAAACTTTTTGTTAAAAACTCTTGGGTAAAAAAGCTGATAGGGTTTTCTTTTTGTGTCAGTTGCGGAAAAATGCACTCTGTTAACCATTTTTGTAGCGTTTCGCTAACTACTGACTGTTCACAATCTGCTTGCAGGCATATTAAACGCTCAATCAGCTCCTCCCCATGTATCGTGATGCACAGCTTTCTTAGTTGAGATGATTCAAAAGGATTCATAGTTTTTCCTTTGCTGGTCAGTGGTATAGTTGTAACTTTCCCCTTTCAGTTTTAAAAGGGGAAAGTCATCCTTCAGGGTAAGTAAACTATTTATTTACCTGATTGTAAAAAGTTTTCAAGCTCAATGCTTACACTTCCAACTGCCCCAATCGTGCTGTGTTGTCCTGCATCCTCGACCAGTTCTTTAGTCGTTCTGATTAAGTTGTAACTGTCAGCAGGTTCTTGAAAGCCATCTAAAGCGATGTTAGTAACTTTCTCAGCTTCGCCAATCAGCTTGCTTAATTCATTGCCCGCAGTTGCCGCTTGAACAATGGCGATTTGTGGCGCGATTTGGTTGATAGCCATTTCAACTTGATGAATTTGCAAACGGGTTGAAATAAGACGTTCTGTTAATTGTTTGTGAGTTGTATCTGCTTTAGCGAGCACAGACTCCTTGCCCATTTTTTCTTGCATCAACACTTCTAGTTGTGTTTTGAAAGAATTGACATCGGGATAAGTGCGACCATAGAACTTGATACCGCTCACAACTTCAGAAGGACCGACGATGGTTGCTTGTTGATAAATGGTTTTGCCTTCATTTAACAATGCAGCGGTTTTTGCGAGTTCTTCACGTGTTTGTTGAATGTATTCCGCGAGGGGTTGCACTGCGGCACGCATTTCTTTAACAACGGTTTGCAATTGTACTTTCTGTTGTTCTAATTTCTCTTGTGAGAAACGTAAATAGCCAACAGGGTCGCTACGTTTAGCTTCATCTGACCACTCGGTAGCAGTATTTTTAACGTAAGTACGTAGTTCTGCGGTCACAGCGGGTGCATATTCATTCGCACTGATGTAGCCAATGATAAGCAAAAACAGCAGAACGGCAGTTGTTTGTAAGAGTTTCATGATAGTATCTCCGAGCCAAAATTGAGAGAATGGATTTAAGAAGGTTTCCTACCCCTTCATTTTATTTATTGGCACCGTGTTATCTGAAATTTGCCAATGTCGTTAAAATGTTTTTTAGAGGTAAGAATCTAACCCGTTTTAAAGACCTGTTAGGTCTCTATGAACTGAGCTACCTTCTTATTTTTATATTGGCGGGGAGTTGGTGAAAATTGCCAAATTATTAGGCGAAAAAATGCTAATAATTTGTAGTTGATGTGTGTTTATTTGGCAAAAAACGAAAAATATCGCGTTCTCCCCTTGTGAGGGAACTATCTTGAAAAAATTAAAGGGTAAAAAACTAAAAGCGTAAAACGTAAGGAATCTTAGGGGAATAGACGAACAACACGAAAACCTAAATCGTTGTTCCTATCTAAAGGTGTGTAATAAAAACGGTTAGCATAATGGGTGAAAGTAGAGTTGAAATACCACGAACCACCACGCAGTGATTTGTTTTCATTTTTATTTTTTGAGCAAGCTAACTCTAACTTATTTTTATCTTCATACTCGCCATAATCCGAGCATGTCCATTCCCATACATTCCCCAACATATCATATAGTCCATATTCATTCGGGCGTTTTTGCCCTACTCCATGGGTTTGTTTACCCGAATTATCTTCATACCACGCATAGTATGTAAGTTGACTTTCATCATTCCCAAAATGCCACTTACCCGAACCCTCTCCTCTCGCTACATATTCCCATTCCGCCTCCGTTGGTAATCTATAAACCTTCTTCGTTTTTTGACTTAACCACTTGGTATAAGCCACCGCATCATTCCAGCTTACACATACCACAGGGTGATTTTCTTCTTGCTTAAATCCCACTTGTTTCCAATTGTATTCTCCTTCCTGTTCCAAATAACTCTTCATCCAACTGTAACAATCATTTTCTGTCTTATATCCTTTCTCTGCTATAAATGCTCTAAATTCTCCTACCGTTACTTCATATTTCCCCATATAAAACGGCTTGTCTATCTTTACTTCATGCATGGGATATTCATCAGCCTTCCCTTCATTAGAACCCATCATAAAGCTCCCTGCGGGTATCAGCACTAATTCCATCCCTAGACTGTTTGTGATTGTTTTTGGTAATCGCTCAGGTATCACAGGTGCAGGAGTGGCAGGTATAGGAACAGGAAAACACTCCCCTAAACAAAATGAACCATTTAATATTCCCTCAACACTCGGCACTTGCCGTTTCTCACTGGGTAATGTTGAATTTGAACTTAAAACACCACTAATAGTCTCGCCAATTATTTTATAAATATCCTGATTACTATTTCTTTTTAATGAAGATAATAAAAATTCGGTAAATCGACTATTCCGCTCTTTCTCATTTTCGAAAGAAGAATAACTATGTAACGTCGCATAAACCACCAATAACCCTAAATTAGGTGTCATCGGACGAAACTCTTCCCCGCCTGAATAACCTTTATTGCCTGATAACTCCAATCTGTCTCGACAAGTATCCAAAATTATTAGGCGATTTTTTAAAGGGGTATTTTCTAACCGTTCTTTCAATAAATGTGCGTTAACTGCATTGTATTTAATAAAAGCAGGATTACTCGCTTGATATTTATTCCCTATTGGTAATAAATAATTAGCACTTTCTGAAGGACGATTAACATCTTTTAGATAAATACCATGCCCCGAGTAATAAAACCATGCCTCTGCATCAGGATTTTTCTGCAAGACAGCGATAAATTTATCAATTGCACCATCCATCTGTTGCTTATTCGCATCAATTAAAGGGCGATTTTGTCCTTTATCATCAACCAATATAAAACCAAACTGCTGTAACAACGCCGCCATATCTGTAGCATCATTTCGTGGATTATTTAATGTCCCTAAATCATTAATGCCTAACTGCTTAGGCGGATAAGCACTGTTACCGATAATTAACGCAAATCGTAATCCCGCAGATGCTAACGACGCATACAATAAAAGCCCACAAATACTGAATAAACGCCATAAATCACGTGATTTCATTGCTACCTCTCTGCCATTAACTCATTAAGCCGACAAGAATTTGTCTTTCAAAGATGACCTTTCTCGAACCATCTCATCTTTTAACTCATCAATCCGTTGATGCCGTTCGCAATATTCAATTAACGCCATAATTAAAGTCGATTTTGATTCATAGCGTCTGTCTAAATCAATCTGTAGAGAAAAACGAATCTTCTGTATTTCCTCCTCGCTAAAAAATTGATAAAGCTGGTCATATAGCATTTTCCGTAAACTACTAGGATTTTTAGCGGGTTGGGATTGAGTTGTTGGGGTTATGGTGGCATTGTGATAATGCACAGTCGTGTTATCACCTGTAGTGATAAGACCAACATGTGAATTTTGCACATTAACCGAGTGATTATTGCTTGGGGTTTGTCTGTCTGCTATCTGGTTTTTTAATTCTTCTATCTGATGTTTTAGGCTAAATTTACGAGCGGGGTCGGTTTCTAAAACATAAGCATGTTCTAACGCGGTTAATTTTTTCTGCATAAGGATTAATACACTATCATTACTCATATTTTTTCCTTTTATGAAAATGTTTAAAATCAGTATTCATCTTAGTTAAACGCAGATGAATCAGAAAAATTAATTTTTCGCTTGCGTGTCATAAAAAAGACAATACTATTAAGCGTCGAGAATAAGAAAATAAGAGACAGTTTCCCGTCTATTTTACCCACCAAAGGCGATAAAATAACAATGCTTACAAAACTTAGCAATTGCAAAGTGTATGACTCCATACAACAAAAAATGAACAAGCAACCCGTTTTGAGATAAGCGAAAGTAGGATTCATAGCGCATTAAAACGTCTTGGGATTAAAAAAACACTGTAACATCCCAAAGCACGGCAAACCTTCCAAGACAAAATAACACTTTATAAACAAGCTAATAAACTAATTATTTTTATTATTATGATGGATAACGCCACTTTCCATAAACGTAGCGATATTCAGCAGGCTATTTTAGCGGCTGAATATCTCTTAAAGTTACCGCCTTATTCTCCTGATTTAAATCCTACATAATCAACGAGTTTTCGTATAATGAGCTTAAAACCACCTACTTGTTTAGATGATTACGATACTGAGGCGATTACCGTTGATGAAGCCTTAATCCGCATTCAACAGACATTACAACCCATTCAGGGAATTGAACAAATACCCATTCGTAATGCACTAGGTCGAGTTTTAGCCGATGCCATTTACTCGCCTATCAATGTTCCCGCTTACCCCAATTCGGCAATGGATGGTTATGCTGTGCGTGGCACAGATTTGCCTGTTGTTGGTGTTTCTCGTTTACAGGTTATTGGTCATGCTTTTGCGGGACACCCGTTTACACAAGCGGTACAGGCTGGACAATGTGTTCGTATTTTCACGGGTGGCGTGTTGCCTGAAGGCACTGATACGGTGATTATGCAGGAGCATGTCAATGTAGATAATGATTATATTCAACTTTATACGGGCGAAAATCGTGCAGGACAGTTTGTCTGTCATGTCGGCGAAGATGTAAAAATCGGACAGCGTATATTCAATAAAGGGCGATTATTAACAGCGGCAGACATTGGTTTACTTGCCTCGCTGGGCGTGCCTGAGGTGCAGGTTATTCGCCGTTTACGAGTTTGTTTTTTTTCTACAGGTGATGAGTTATGCGCATTAGGCGAGCCATTACAAACAGGGCAAATTTATGATAGTAACCGCTACACCTTATATAGTTTATTAACGAAGTTAGGGTTAAATATTATTGATTTAGGAATTATCCGCGACACGCCTGAAGCTATTGAACAAGCCTTTTTACACGCGGTGCAACAAAGCGACGTTATTATTACATCGGGCGGGGTATCCGTTGGCGAGGCTGATTTTATTGTTGAAACCTTACAACGGATTGGAAAAATTAATTTCTGGAAGGTTGCCATGAAACCGGGTCGCCCCTTAACTTTTGGCAAAATTCAGCAGGCGGTATTTTTTGGATTACCGGGTAATCCTGTCTCCGTGATGGTGGGATTTTATGAGTTTATTCAACCTGCGTTATGGCAATTGATGGGAACATCTCCCCCATTGCGTTTGCGTCTCACCGTTCCTTGTATCACGCACTTAAAAAAATTAGCAGGGCGCGCAGAATTTCAACGGGGAATTTTAGAATATGACGCACAAGGGCGGTTGCAAGTGCGTTCTACAGGCAAACAAAACTCAAATATTCTCAGTTCCATGAGTCAGGCGAATTGTTTGATTGTTCTTCCTATGGAATGTACAGAAGTACCTGTGGGTAGTAACGTGGTTGTTGAGCTGCTCGGCTAACATAAACGATTAAAACAATCACTAAGCCGTTTGTAAAAATCGGTTAAGAGAAACGTTGTGTTATCCGCATTCTTCTTGCAAAGAATCTATTATGTTTAAAAAATATTATTTCTTGTTTGTAACTTCTGGGAATGCTAAGAATTTTGATTCAGACACGTTTTAAAAAGGGATAACGCCGCCTGAAGGGGTGCTTCCGTACTATGATTGTCTAAATCAGAATTTATAACCTTGAATGGATAAAAATAACGGCGTTGATAACACCGAAAATGCTGATTCAGACAATCTTGCATAATGATGATTATAAGCGATTAACATCAACTGGTTATCGGTGCAATATCCTCAACATGCACAGAAAAATTACCCGTTTTTCGCTCTTGGAAATAACGCAGTAAAGTCTGACGCACAATTGGAAATGCTAAAACATCCCAAGGAATTTCTGTTTCATCAAACAAACGCACCTCTAAACTCTCCACCCCTGCGGAAAAACTGGGTTCGGCTAAATGCGCCCGAAACATAATATAAACCTGACTAATGTGGGACAAACTAAAGACTGCATACAACGTTGGTGGTGTCACCTTCGCATGTGCTTCTTCCCATGTTTCTCGAATAGCGGCTTGTTCAACGGCTTCTTTATTCTCCATAAAACCTGCGGGTAACGTCCATAATCCATAACGGGGTTCTATTGCGCGTTTGCACAATAAAATTTTATTTTCGTGTTCAACGACGCAACCTGTCACGATTTTTGGATTCTGATAATGGATAGTTTTACACTGATTACACACAAAACGCGGAAAGTTATCACCGTCAGGAATTTTCCATTCAACCGTTGCACCACATTGACTGCAATATTTCATTCTCTCACCTACAAAAAAGTGGTCATGCTTAAAAATATATCCCTATCACATCTTATCTACATGAGGATTCAGCCAGCGTAATGTATGTTAGGTAACTGTTTTTACACCGTAACACACTCATTTAAAGTTCTGGCTGAAAATTCCCCGCAAACACTTACAAAACCAAACGCCGCATATTAGGGTCAATAGTAGCCTCTTCCCAAATGAGATTAAATAAGGGAAGCAAACGATGAATCGTGTTAGCATCATTAAAATTAACAATACTTTTATGACTATCTGCATGAGGACGATGAATAATTCCCACCTCGTCCGCAATTAAAAAATTTTCTGTTAATGTTAAATACTTACCCTCTGGCTTGCGGAACTGTACATAACTTGCTAATTGCTTACCCAATGCAAATACACGGTGTTCTGTTTGAAGAATCTTTGCTGTATCCTGAATTAAAATACGAATTCGGGTATGACGACTTTTTAAAGCTAACCGTTCAAAGGCATCAAAACAGGCATCTGTATCATAAATGGCGGGGTCAAAATAACGGGTGAAAATATCCAACTGCCGCTCTGTTTGCTGAATCATCGCAACCGTCGCCTGTGCATTCTCCTCCTCATTAACACAAACAAAACTTTCACTTGTTTCACCCAGCACACACGTGGTCAACTGTTTCATATCCATTATGCAAGCACCCCCAATAGTCAGCATCGTTTCTTTTAAATATAACAGATTGAATTAAAAAACAAGGCAATCTATTATTGTCTCAATAATTTAGACATACAAACCCCAAAACCATTGCGCAACATCACCTGTTTTACGCACCTAAATAACACAATTCATTAATTTTACGAGAACTAAACCGCACTTATGCTCCACATTTACACCAGCAACCAACTTGAATGCCTTCGGGACGAATTAGTTCATCTACTACAAACGCCGCTAGAAAATCCCCTAGAAAAAGAAACAATTATAGTACAAAGTAAAGGAATGGAACGCTGGTTATCAATGCAACTAGCCGAACAGACAGGCGTATGGGCTAATGCAGATTTCCCCTTTCCTGACAAAATGTTATGGCGTATTTTTCGCCGTGCGATTCGTGAATTGCCTGATGTCTCCAAATTTGAACGTGGGGTTATGACATGGACATTATTAACTATTTTGCCCGATTTACTCACTAAACCAGAATTCAGCGAATTAAACCACTATTTACAAGGGGAAATCCATAGTTTAAAAGCCTATCAACTCGCCAATCGAATTGCAGATACGTTTGACCAATACGTTGTTTTTCGTCCGCTCATGATTGCCGACTGGGAAAATGGCAAATTATCGCCACATTGGACAAAAAACGACCCCACAGAACCGTGGCAAGCCATACTATGGCGGGCTTTAATCGCTAAACATGGTAAACAACACCGTGCTGCTGTACGCGCCAGTTTTTTTCAACAGCTTAATTCACAACTCAGTACCCGCTTGCCTAAACGCCTTGCTATTTTTGGAATTGCTGCCCTTCCGCCTTTTTTTCTGGATGTATTAGTCCAACTCGGGGCGTTTTTAGAGGTGCATATTTTTTTATTAAACCCTTGTCGAGAATATTGGGGGCATATTGTTTCTGATACAGAAATTGCCAGAAAAACCGTGTTATTTCGTGGAAAAGTAGTTGCACCCGAAAGTCTATATTTAGAAAAAGGCAATAGTTTACTGGCTTCTTGGGGACGACTTGGACGAGAGTTTATTGATTCTTTAAATGATTATTACTATGAAAATTATGATAAATTTATTGACCCTGTAGAAAATAACCCATGCCCAACATTATTAGCTTATTTACAATCAGATATTTTAAATTTAGTTGATAGGGGCGAAATTCAACAAATCACACACCAAAAAATTACCCTAGAAAAATTAGATAGTTCACTACAAATTCACGCTTGCCATAGTTTAATGCGAGAAGTAGAAATTTTACATGACCGACTGTTAGCCCTATTTGAAGCAGATAATACGTTACAGGCACGTGATATTCTCGTCATGATGCCCGATATTGAAGCCTATACGCCCTATATTCAAGCTGTTTTTGCCACCGCGCCTACAGAGCGGTATATCCCTTATAGTTTGGCAGATAGACAGCTACGCGGCGAAAGTGCTTTAGTTGACAGCTTTTTAGCAATTCTTGAATTACAGCATAGCCGTTTTAGCAGTAGCGATGTACTACGGTTATTAGAAACGCCTACGATACAAGCACGTTTTAGCCTAGAAGAAAATGATGTAGAACGCATACGCAACTGGATTGAAAAAACAGGGATTCGTTGGGGAATTGATGGCTATAACCGTGCTTCTTTAGAACTACCTGATTTAGCAGAAAATACATGGCGCGCAGGGTTAGACCGTTTATTATTAGGCTATGCGCTACCCAAATTGCCGATGGCAACACTTGATGCACAAGAATGCCTATTTGCAGGTATCTTACCGTATGATGAAGTTGAAGGCAGTGACGCTTTAATTTTAGGAAAACTACTTGATTTTAGTGAAAAATTATTTACGGCTATTGACGGTTTAAAACAAGCTCGGCTAGCAGACGATTGGGTAGTTTTTTTAAATAATGTCTTAGATACTTTTCTGCAAACAAATGATGATAATGAAGCTGAAGCACAAGCTATCCGTAATAGTTTAGAAAAACTGCGCGATAGCACACAATTAGCAGAGTTTAATCAAGTAATTAGCTTTGAAGTTGTTTTTGCATTTTTACATAATTTACTGAATGTTGAGCCACAAGCCACGCATTTTTTAACAGGGCAAGTCACTTTTTGCGCCATGCTACCGATGCGTAGTATTCCTTTTAAAGTTGTGTGTTTATTAGGAATGAATGATAAAGATTTTCCACGCTTGGACAAACCATTAAGTTTTGATTTACTGGTAAAAAATCCTCAACGAGGCGACCGTTCTCGACGTGGTAATGACCGTTATTTATTTTTAGAAGCCTTGCTATCAGCAAGAAGCTGTTTTTACGTCAGTTATATTGGAAAAAGTGCCTACGATAATACAGAAATGCCGCCGTCGGTCTTAGTCAGTGAATTATTGGATTATTTAGATAAAGCCTTTATTCCACCCGTCATAGAACCTGTTTTATCACAACAATTAGTTATTCATCATCCCTTACAAGGATTTAGTCCGCGCTATTTTTCTACGGAAAATCCTTTTTTATTCAGCTATGCACAAGCCTATTGCGACGCAAGCCATGTATTGCAACAAGCACATCAAGAACCAATGGCATTTATTAAGCAATGGTTGCCATCTCCGCCTGATGAATTATTGGATATTAGCCTGCGTGATTTTGTTGAGTTTTTTATCCATCCAACGAAGTTTTTATTACGAAAACGCTTAGGTATCTATTTAGAAACAGGGATTGGTGGATTAGCCGAAGTTGAACCGTTTCAGCTAACAGGTTTAGAGGGATATAGCTTTAATCAATCGTTGATAGAGCGCACCTTAGCAGGGCAAGCCTTAGAGGATTATTTTCCTATCGCAAAAGCGGGTGGACAGTTGCCACATGGTGAAATAGGCGATTGTGTTTATCAGCAATTAACTGATGAAATTAACAATTTTGCGCATAAAGTGAAAGGCTTTACGGAGAAAAATCAACGAATAGCACCTGTTTTTATCGATTTAAAAGTAGGACGATTACGGATTACAGGCAATATTGACCATTTATGGAGTCAACATTTAATTCATTATCGTTATGCAACGTTGAAGGCAAAAGACCATTTGCGCATTTGGATTGCACATCTTTGTTTAAATACGCTAGCAGATAAGAAAACACCAAAAAGTAGCCATTTATTGGGTAAAACAGATATTTATCATTATGCACCATTGAGTAATGCCTTTATTTTACTAGAAGAATTGGCAGAGCTGTATTATCAAGGTTTACAAAACCCCTTACATTTCTTTCCTGAAAGCGCGTTTTCTTTTGTAGAAAAAGGAAGAAAAGTAGAGCCTTTTAACGAAAGTGAGGGGTTTAAAGCGGCTCATGGGAAATGGAAAGGCAGTGATTATTCTAAAGATAATCAACCACAAGGGGAAAAAGAAGACGACTATTATCAATTGTGTTTTCGGGGTAAACAACACAATCCATTAGACAGCGCATTTGCTGATGTTGCTAAACGAATTTATCTCCCTTTAATGCAAATAATGACAAAAGCTTAAGATGATTTAGTACAGCTATTTTATTGTTTTATCTATTATTAATGAGGATTTTTGACGATGGTTTTACAAACAACAACCCTTGAATGGCTCGCACAAAATGCGTATGACGCAAATGATTGGACGACAGTGGACGAACATGGCAATAATGCTTTAGCAAAAGCAATTATGCGTGATGAATCTGCCGTTGCTTATGATTTATTAGCGTTAAATGCCATTGATTTAAACCATAAAAATAATGATGGGAATAATGCCTTATGGTTTGCCTGTTTTCGCAACAATATTTCCATGATAGATGCCTTAGTCAAAGCGGGCGTTGAGATTAATAACCAAAATGCAACAGGGGTGAGCTGTTTGATGTATGCCTCATCCGCCAGCAAAACAGACGTTGTTAAATCTTTGTTGGCACACGGTGCGGATTATCGCTTAAAAAACCAAGATGATTCTACTGCGTTAGATTTTGTAGGCAATGTGGAAATTTTACGGTTGTTAAAACCCTTATTTGCTGTAAATAAGGGATAAAATGCCTGTAAAATACGGATACTACCGCATCAAGCGATATTATCCGTTTAAAGTCTGTCTGAATCAGAATGTTCAGGCTTAACAAATAAGTCTGCTGGTTTGATAACGCATGTTGATTCAGACAATCTTTTGGCGCGCTATCTATCGGCACGCTTCATGATTGTTTTTATCACCCACTAAAATAACTATTTTTCACCAAAGAGATGAGGCTTATGGCTGTTAATCCCCGTTATTTACGCGAATCGGCTACTTTTTCTCAAACCATTTTGGCGGATATTCATCGTGCCGCTGAACAAGGCACTTATAGCATTCGAGGATTAGGGGCAAAACGTCCATTACCCTCTTTTGATGACTTGGTTTTTTTGGGGGCCTCTATGTCCCGTTATCCGTTAGAGGCCTATAGAGAACGTTGTGATACTCACATCACATTAGGTACACGTCATGCGACAAAACCGATTCAGTTAGCCATTCCTATCACCCTTGCAAGCATGAGCTTTGGCGCGTTAGGCGCAAATGCAAAACAAGCCATAGGATTAGCCGCTAGCGCAATGGGAACAAGTACAACAACGGGCGAAGGTGGGATGATTGCAGAAGAACGCGCCGCCTCAACAACGCTGATTTATCAAATTTCGCCCTCGCGTTATGGGATTAATCCTGATGATTTACGGCGTGCTGATGCGATTGAAATCGTTGTCGACCAAGGTTCTAAACCCGGTGGGGGTGGCATTTTATTAGGACAGAAAAATACAGAGCGTGTCGCAACCATGCGGGATTTACCCGTTGGTATTGATCAGCATAGTGCATGTCGACATCCTGATTGGACAGGGTCTGATGATTTAGAAATTAAGATTTTAGAATTGCGCGAAATCACCGATTGGGAAAAGCCAATTTATATCAAAATTGGTGCAACACGGGTGAAATATGATGTTGCTTTAGCGGTTAAAGCGGGTGCAGATGTGATTGTGTTAGACGGAATGCAGGCAGGGACGGGGGCAACACAACAGGTTTTTTTAGAAAACGTTGGTATTCCAACACTACCCGCTGTACGCCAAGCCGTTGAAACATTGCAAGCGTTGGATATGCACCGTAAAGTACAATTAATTATTTCTGGCGGTATTCGTAACGGTGCTGATGTCGCTAAAGCGATTGCCTTAGGTGCAGATGCGGTGTCGATTGGAACAAGTGCGTTAATCGCCCTAGGTTGCAATAAACCTGTATATTTAGAAGATTATCAGGCAATGGGAACAGAAGCAGGCTATTGTCATCATTGCCATACAGGACATTGTCCTGTTGGAATTACAACCCATCGTCCTGAATTAGAAGCCCGCTTAGACCCGCAACGTGGCGCAAAACACTTGCAAAACTATCTCACAACCATGGTGCTAGACATGCAAACCCTCGCACGCGCTTGTGGAAAGACGCATGTATTAAATTTAGAACCTGAAGATATGGTCGCGTTGACACTAGAAGCCGCTGCAATGGCTAAAGTTCCTCTTGCAGGTACAGATTGGATTCCGGGAGTAAGCCCGTTTTAATACGTTTTGCTAAATCAAAATATTATTTATTAACTAATGGATTAGGATTAGAAAGCGGTAGAAACAGAAAACACCACTTTGTTAATTCTGACAGCTCTCTTTTAATCTATCCCAATTAAAAATAATTGTTTGTCCTCATTCCCCAATTTGGCTATTACCCTCATTCTTAGGCAAGTTTTATGCAGTTAGTCAAACCTAAAACAAAATGTGTAAAATAAGAGAATTTTGACTAAATGACCTTGACCCAATATGGGCTTGCCATCGCGTAAAGGTAAACCACAAACATCATGATAAATTATGATATGTTAATGAATAATTGGCTTATTATTGTAGGCATCATTGTTTTTTTGGCAGGACTAATAGGTCTTTTCTTATACCTTCGCCATAAAAATAAATCAGGGTATCATGCAGAAAAAAACATTTTTGCATCCGCCGAATCGGCTTTATTTGATGATTCTGATATAAACACACCGCATTCAACAACCACGCATAATGAAGCTACTGGATTATTTCAGGATGGCTTTGAAACAGAACAGCAGGCAGAAGCCGATTCCGCCACACCAACACAACCATCAGAATTAATTATTGTATTGTTTGTGATTGCGCAACATGAAATCGGTTTTTCAGGCACTGATATTTTTGAAGTGTTGCAGGATTTAGGGCTGGTACACGGTAAAAAACGGATTTTTCATCACTATGGCTTAGGCGAGTCAAAAACACAGCATCCTATTTTTAGCATTGCCAATATTATGGAACCCGGTGTTTTTAATCCAGAAGAAGCTGATACTTTTCATAGTCAAGGACTTGCGCTATTTATGCAATTGCCCGGCCCTTTTGGCGGACGTGTCGCGTTTGAACTGATGATGAATACAGCACAACGAATTGCCGATACCTTAAGTGGTATTGTTGAAAATGACCGACATCAACCTGTAGATGCGTCGGTTATTAATGAATTGCGCCAGAAAATTAATCAGTTTGAACAACGTTAAATACCCATTTGAAAATAGTTGCCATATTGAGTCAACCGCCTTGTTGCAAAGTTATTATTTCCTTTCATGAATCCTGAGTGATATGATTAATAAAGTGTAATGTTATGTTTGTGCGAGCGCGTTGTTAATCATTCCTTTGTGGTGATTTTTCCTTATAAAACAATTTCTTGTTATTTATGTTTAAGCCTAAAATAAATACTAACTCATGAAAATTACAGCCATTGGTGTGAACGCGGCATTCTCAACTGGAGAATACGAACACGGTTTATCCGTTCAGGATGTGCGAGAGTTGATTTTAGAATTAAAAGGAACTCGTACATTACAAACGCTGTCAGATGCTGAGCTGACCGCACACTTGACACAACGTAGTAAATGTTATTACAACCCTAAATGGCACTCAAACTTCCTATTAGAATTTGATATGCCAAGCAAACGTGGTACTGCACCTTATCGTTTATTAATTGATATGGGTGGCGATGCTCGCCATGCGCTAAAAGCTTTAAATATTAGCTCTAATCAAATTGACGGTGTTTATATTTCTCACCCACACAATGACCATATTGGCGGGATGGAATGTATTGCGCTTACAACCTTATTTAATCCAAACTACACCCAGCAAAAGAAAGCATGGCTAGGCGGGATGTTTATCGCAGATAAGCTATTTCATGAACAAACTTTATGGGCAAATCCGCCAGCCAATGCAAAACCCGATTTATTTATTCATAAAAAAGTGCTTGAACCATTAAGACGAGCCGTAGGGCCCGGTTTAGATACCGTGCAGGGCGTGCCGAATGTAAATTTAGAGACTTATTTTGATATTCATCTTGTGGGCAAACAAGAGGATGGCAGAACAGCTACCCATACTTTTCAAGATGGGGAAGACTCATGGGTGATGACACCCGTGTTTGCGATGCACGTTTTTTCCAGCTCAGAAGAAATGCCCAGTTATGGCATTAGCCTACAACATTCTAGCGGCTATAACGTATTGATGCCGACAGATATTCAATTTATGATTCCCCCACAATTAGAAATGCACTATCGCAAAGCCGACCGTATTTATATGGATTGCGAAACAAGTGCATTTCCCTCTGGTGTGCATCCACATATTTCTGATTTAATTAAACATCTTGACCCAGAAATTCAGAAAAAATGCTTATTATATCATTATGATAATTACCCAATAATTCCTGAAAAAATGTTTTTTGGCATCCTTTCAGCGGGGGATTCACATAGCTATCCACCGCCTAAAAAATAAGCCACTCTAAACACCTTTCTGCTGAAGCCCCCTTTTTCTTAAAGGGGGAAAATCACGAATTCCCTTCCCAATCTTCCATTATTGTTTACTCATCATCTATGGCAAAATGCAAACAGTCTTAACCCTGTTTGGATATAACGCATGAAAATTCGCTATTTGCTACTGTTATTATTACTATTTATTACGCCAAATAGTTTTGCTACCCCTATCAGAGGGGAACATATTGAAGTTGAACTGATTGCTGAAGTCACTTCAGGAAAAGCGGGCGATAGTTTTTGGCTGGCTTTACGTTTGCAACCTGATGTTAATTGGCATACTTATTGGCGCAATTCGGGTGATTCAGGGATGCCGCCCAGTGTTAAATGGCAAGTACCTGATGGCGTACAAGTGGGTGAATTCCAATGGGCATATCCACAACGTATTCCTTTTGCACATCTGATGAATTTTGGATACAGCGCGGAAAATTATCTACTTGCACAAGTCACCATTCCCGCACAATACACCGCCACCACATTAGCAATTCAAGCCAAAGCCCGTTGGTTAGTCTGTGAAACTATCTGTGTACCGGGTGATGCAAATTTAACCCTAAGCTTACCTATCAGCACAGCAACACCCACACCCGATGCACGCTGGCAAACTGCTTTTGCTAATACTCGCGCCGCGTTACCCATTCCCGTCGAATGGCAAGCCCGTTTTAATTTTGCTGATAATGCACTTATCATACAAATTCAAACGGATATGTTGAATAATCTACAAACTATCGCCTTTTTTCCCAACGATAAAGATTTGATTCAAAACGCCGCGCCACAAATGCTTATGCAGGAAGCCGATAATTTATTTTTACGCATTCCGCAACACCCTTTTTTTAACACTCCCCCTGCCCAACTCTCAGGCGTTTTAGTCGTTACCCAAGCAGATAAAACACAAAGTTATCAACTCGTAGCAACACCAGCACCTGTCACGCTCCCGCTCACATTTACCCAAGCCCAACGTGCAGGACAAACATACAACACCGCAAAACCAAGCAATGGTGAACAAACCACACTGCTATTAATTCTCTTATTTGCCTTGTTGGGAGGATTAATTCTTAATTTAATGCCCTGTGTTTTTCCTATCCTCGCTTTAAAAGCGGTAAGCCTTGCCGAATCGCATTATTTATCCGTGCGTAAACAACGCTTACACGGCATCATTTACACCAGCGGGGTGATTAGTGCGTTTTTACTGATTGCAGGGATTTTATTAGGGTTACGGGCTGGTGGGGCGCATATTGGCTGGGGATTTCAATTACAATCCCCACTTTTTGTAGCTATATTAGCCTACCTATTTTTTGCGATGGCGTTGAGTTTATCGGGCGTTGTGACTTTTGGCACGCGTTTAATGGGAATTGGTGATTCCCTCGCAACACAACGCGGTTATCGTGGCTCATTTTTTACAGGTGTTTTAGCGGTTGTTGTCGCTAGCCCCTGTTCCGCACCCTTTATGGGAACGGCGGTTGGTTTCGCGCTGTTACAATCCCCAACGACAGCACTGGCTATTTTTTCCGCCTTGGGTTTAGGCATGGCGTTACCGTTTTTATTACTAACTTTTTTACCACAATGGGCGCGATTTTTACCCCGTGCAGGCGCGTGGATGGACACGTTTAAACAGTTTATGGCGTTTCCACTCTATTTAACGGTTGTCTGGTTATTATGGATTTTAGGGCGACAAACCAGCGTCAACGGTATGGCGATTGTATTAATCGGCTTAGTATTGCTTGCATTCGCGCTTTGGGTTTGGGGACACAATCCATACGTAAAACACAACTGGCGCATTTTACATGCTTGTTTGAGCCTATTAGCGGGGGGAATTGCATTAGGTTTATTAAGTAGTGCGTTTTTAAACCCCGTTATGGGCAATCATAACGCGCCAGAAACAACCGCCTCATTGGCGTACAGCGCGGAAAAATTGGCACAATTACGGGCTGAAGGCAAAGCCGTTTTTGTTAATTTAACCGCTGATTGGTGCATTACTTGTTTGGTTAATGAACAAGTTGCCTTAAACACACAAGCGGTACAACAAGCCTTTGTTAATAAGAACATTTATTATTTAAAGGGTGATTGGACAAATGAAAATCCAGAAATCACGGCTTTATTAAACCAGTTTCAACGCAGTGGCGTTCCGCTTTATTTGTATTACGCAGCAAATGCCGCTGAGCCAATTGTTTTACCTCAATTACTTACGCCTTCTATTGTACTCAATGCACTGTAAAGTTTGTCTGAAGCAGAATTTTCAGAACCCTAACTGTAATGATTTTTAATCCTGCTAATTCTGATTCAGACAACCAAGCAACTTATACCTGTGCGCGAATAACATCAGCCAAATCTTCTACAACGGTTTTAACCTGTTGTAAATCTGCACCTTCTACCATAACACGAATTAACGGTTCTGTTCCCGAAGGACGCAATAGAACCCGTCCTTGTTGGGCTAACTGTTGTTCTGCTGACTGTAATGCTTGTTTTACAATAGGCAATTGTAATATTTTTGGACCATTTTGGATGGGGATATTAATCATCAGTTGCGGTAATTTCTGCATTCCCTGCTTTAATTCATGCACGCTTAACCCTGTTTGCCGACTGATTTCCAATACTTGCAACGCGGTAATAATGCCATCGCCCGTTGTTGTGCGGTCTAAACAAATCACATGCCCTGATGATTCCCCACCCAAACAACCGCCAACTTGTTGCAACAGTTCTAAGACATAACGGTCACCAACCGCAGCCCGATGAAAATTAATGCCCTTGTCTAATAAAGCCTTTTCTAAACCAAAATTACTCATCAATGTGCCAACAACCGCACCTTGTAACTGTCCTGCCTGATGACGTGCATTAGCAATAATAAATAATAATTCATCACCATCAACAATTTCGCCACGATGGTCAACCATAATCACGCGGTCGCCATCACCATCTAAGGCGATGCCTAAATCTGCTTGGCGTTCTAATACCATTTCCCGCAATTTTTGAGGCTGGGTTGCACCAACCCCCTCGTTAATATTTAAACCATTGGGTTGCACGCCAATGCTGGTAACACTTGCCCCTAACTCTTCAAAAACCGCTGGTGCAATGTTATAAGTTGCCCCATGTGCGCAATCAACAATTAACTTAACCCCTTTTAAATCCGTATCATATAAAATTGTACGCTTACAAAATTCAATATAACGTCCTCGAGCATCATTAATCCGTTCTGCTTTACCAAACTTATCCGCCGTTGCCATACGCATGGGTTTATCTAATTCAGCTTCTATGGCAAGTTCAACATCATCAGGTAATTTTGTACCACGACTGGAAAAAAATTTTATCCCATTATCTTGAAAAGGATTATGTGAAGCACTGATAACAATACCCGCTTGTGCATGAAAAGTGCGTGTTAAATAAGCAATACCGGGGGTTGGCATCGGTCCTAATAAACCCACATCCATACCCGCTGCCGATAGCCCCGCTTCTAGTGCAGATTCAAACATATAGCCAGAAATTCGGGTGTCTTTACCAATAATGATTTTATTACGCCCTTTACCATTTGCTAACACTCGCCCAACTGCCCAACCCAGTTTTAACACAAAATCAGGGGTGATTGGATACTCTCCTACGGTTCCTCGAATACCATCCGTGCCAAAGTATTTACGTTCTTGTTTCATTATGAATAACCTAGACAAAATAATGTAACGGCGAATTTCTTCGCCGTGTCTCTACGCTTCGGATGTGACTTTAACGCGCCTTACCACGAATGAGTGTTCCTACACCTTCATTGGTAAAAATTTCTAGTAATACAGCATGTTCTACTCGTCCATCAACAATATGTGCAGTCTTAACACCTGCATGTACGGCTTCTAAGGCACAACGGACTTTAGGCAACATACCGCCAGAAATCGTGCCATCTTCAATCAAGCCTTGTACGGTTGCAGAATCTAATCCTGTTAATACGTTACCTGCCTTATCTAACACACCCGCTGTATTGGTTAATAACATCAGGTTTTCAGCCCCTAATACTTCGGCTAATTTACCCGCTACTAAATCGGCATTAATATTATAGGATTGACCATCATCGCCGACTCCAATAGGTGCAATAACAGGGATAAAATCGCCATGAATTAAATGGGTTAAAATACCGGTGTCAAAACTGGCAACTTCCCCCACATGACCAATATCAATGATTTCAGGGGCATTCATTTCAGGATTGGTGCGCGTAAAAGTGAGTTTGCGTGCGTGAATTAATTCTGCATCTTTACCCGTTAAACCAACCGCCTTTCCCCCTTGACGATTGATAAGCGTCACGATGTCTTTATTCACTAATCCACCCAAAACCATTTGGACGACATCCATCGTTTCATTATCAGTAATCCGCATTCCTTGAAAGAATTCGCTTTGTTTTCCCAAGCGTTTTAATAAATCTCCAATTTGTGGACCACCACCATGTACAACAATAGGATTCATCCCAACCCGTTTTAATAACACAATGTCACGCGCAAAACTTTGTTTTAACGTTTCATCCACCATTGCATTACCGCCATATTTCACCACTAAGGTTTTATCTTGATAGCGGTTGATATACGGTAATGCTTCAATCAACACATGGGCAACAGATTTTGCAGTTGTAGTGGTAAGCGACATAAATAGTTTAAATCCAAGTTGAGAGAAAAAATGTGACTTATTCTATCGTGAATAATAAGGGGATGCGTAGCGTTATGACGTGGGGTAAAGACGAATCCGCCATTCACAAAAGTCATACGAATACCACTGTTTTAAGCAATGTTATCCGTTTTAAAGCGTGTTTGAATTATAACTTTTGGAATTATCCGAACTTTCAGAATTTAAAAGCTGAAAAACAGCGACTTTTGCTATCCCAAACTTAGGTGACATATCCAATTGTTTTACATAAAGGTTCACAATATTCTATAACCCGTTGTAAATTTTCAGCGGGTATGGTTTCGCGCCAACTGTCAATTTTACCGATACGAAAAGTACGTGAATTTGCATCATAAATACGATGTAAATTACGTCGGACTTCAGAAGTCAATGGTATTTCTAAATGCTGAGCAATGCGTTCTACAGTTGCCTGCTGTTGACTGGCTTCCCCGCCCCCTTGCTCGCCCACTAAATCTTCAAAACGCACCAATAAACAATTGGGGTCTGTCTGCCAAGCAGTAATAGAATGAAAAACCTGCGTAAAGGGTAGAATCGTTACATTTGCCTGTGGTGCATGTCCCCCTTGTAAGATAAATTCTAATCGTTCTGTAAAGGAGAGCGGTTGAAAATCATCCTCTAAAAAATGCGCGCCCATGTCCGTTTGTCGCGCAGATAGTACAAAGGGTAAAAAAGAAGCCAATACCGCGCGTGGATCACGAATGATGGCAACATGTTTATAACCAACCGATTTTAATAAAGGCGATAAGGCAGGGTGGTAGGGAATATGTCCTTGAATATAATGTTGGTTTGGAATGCTTTTTAACCAATAACAAAGTGTGGGTTGATTGACGGGATACGGCGTAAATACACCAATATCAATATGTACTTGGGTATCTGCGGGTTTTTTTGTGGCATTTTTGGCTTGGCGATAAACCAATAATTTTGGAATGCGAATGCCCAACCATTCCCGCAAGGTGAGACTATAACTTTTATGTAGTGCATACTCTTGATAACCAAGTAGTTGTATCGTTTTTGTGAGTAAATGAGTACCACTTTTAGGGAGAGAGTTGACAAGAATTCGCATAGTAATTGAGGAAACCGTATTAGTGGTAAAAGCTAATACGGTTTGTTGGCATAAGAAATATTAAAGAGGAATTAACTACCTACTGTAATAGTAATCGGTTTTTCACTCTTCACCATTGTTCCATCAGACAATTGATAACCTAAGAGAATATCAACTTTACCAGGTAAAGACAGTACCCCTTGATAAATGGGTACAGGTACCCGTTTGGTTAAAGCACTGACGCTAAAGAAAGGTAAAATAGAGGTATCATCCCATAAAGTGGCTGAGCCATCTTGTTTAAACATCAGTTTTACGGGTGTTCCTTCAGGTGGGGTATAGGTTACTTGGACGAAAATATTAGCAGGTAAACCGATATGTTCTTTTGCAGGTTGAATGCTGGCTTCAACCTCAACTAAATCGGTGGTTTTTGGGGTAGTTTTTTGGTTAAAGTAGAGGTAATTAACCGCTGTTCCCCCCGTAACACGGGCATCACTTAAAATAGTGCTGTTAATAAGACCGCCTAAATCCCCATTGATAATTTTGCCACTGATTTCAATCACACTGTTTTGTTCAGCATATTGCCGATAGACTTTTAACAATTCAGCAAATTTTTCAGGCTCTTTGGTGGAGAGGTTATTACGTTCAAAGGGGTCAATAGTAAGGTTAAATAAATACCAGTTTTCATCCCAACGATTTTGCTCAGGTATCCATTTTTGCGAGAGTTTCCAATTGCCTTTCCGCACACCCTTCGCGCTGTCTAATTCCCATGCTAACCAACGTTCGGGGTCACTAACGACTTGTCCAGAAAATAAACCCGCCATGGATATGCCTTGCATAGGTGTATTGGGACGGTCTTTATAAACATACGGATATTGCGCACCTGCCATGTCCAAAATCGTGGCAGAAATATCCATGACAGAGGTTAAACCGCTGTATTTTACCCCTGAAATCTTGCTTTGAGGGTAATGTACAAAGGCGGCAGTCCGTACACCACCATCAAATGTATCACGTTTATATTGATTTAACGGCGTGTTCATCACCATTCCCCACCCGGGACTTGAACCAATTAGGGACTTGATATTCCCTATATTTTCATAACTATTGTCGAAATTCTTCGCAACATAGGCTTTATAGGCAGGACCACCTGCTGCGGAAAATGCCCCCCCATTATCTGAATGGACGAAAATCACTGTATTGTCATATTCACCAATATCTTTCAGGTGTTGTACAACGCGCCCGATGTTTTGGTCTAATATGTCTAACATTGCCGCATAAATCGCCATCCGCTTGGTTTCATAGCGTTTTTGTTCGTCAGTTAAACTATCCCATGCAGGAACATTCTCAGGGCGGGCGGGAAGTTGTAAATTATCCGTCCAAAAGCCCAGTTGTTTTTGACGGGTAAAGCGTTCTTCACGAATAACATCCCAACCACGTTCATAATAAGCCAGATATTTTGCAGTCACATCTGCGGGCGCTTGGTAGGGGTCATGTGGTGTGATGTAAGATAAATTGAGATAAAACGGTTTACTTTTATCCCGACTATCTAAAATTTCTAGCGTTTTATCGGTGTAATACGTTGTTGCATAGGCATTTGGTGGAAAGTCTTTAAATTCTACCCCATTTTGATTATAGGGGCTTTCTAAGCCTAAATTCGCGTAGTAATTTGCGTCAAATGTGGTAACTAATTTGCCTTGGGCATCGGATAAAAAGTAAGTATCACCACCGGGTAACAACACAAAGGTTTGGTCTATGCCCCGCTTACTGGGGTAATATTCAGGTTCTTCACCTAAATCCCACTTACCGACCATCATATTGTGGTAGCCAGTATTTTGTAAAACTTCAGTAAATGGCAGAACATATTCAGGTAATAAACCCTCATACCCTGCAAGATTGTGCCCTTGTCTATCACGTTGTTCTGGACGCACCCATGTTGGCATATTGCCCACACCAGATTGATGATAGTCCTTCCCTGTAAATAGCATGGCTCTTGATGGTGTGGAAGTCGGTGCTGCGTAGAAATTATTGAGAATAATACCTGTATTTGCCAATTGGTCTAAATTTGGTGTAGGAATTTCACTACCAAATGAACCTAAATCAGAAAACCCCATATCATCTAACACGATAGTGATAAAGTTGGGTTTGCCCGTTGTACTCGCCCGTGGTAAAACATCTGCAATGGCTTGTTGTAAAGGATTAGCACATAACAGCGTTGATACCGTGCAGGCACCAATAACTGCCTTCTTGAAATGAATAGAAAGTCGTCCCATTATGATTAGTTCTTGAATAAGATTATTTAAGGGTTGTGAAACTTATGTACTTACTATTTTTCACATAAGTTTTATATGAGGTTAGTCAAACACGTTTATCTGTGTCTAACTTTTATGTAGTGAGTGCATGTAGCCACATGTCACTCACTTAAAAAATGCGCGCCTAGTCAAAGGGTAAAAAAGAAACCAATACCGAAAGAGGAATTAACTACCTACTGTAATAGTAATCGGTTTTTCACTCTTCACCATTGTTCCATCAGATAATTGATAACCTAAGAGAATATCAACTTTACCAGGTAAAGACAGTATCCCTTGATAAATGGGTACAGGTACCCGTTTGGTTAAAGCACTGACGCTAAAGAAAGGTAAAATAGAGGCATCATCCCATAAAGTGGCTGAGCCGTCTTGTTTAAACATCAGTTTTACGGGTGTTCCTTCAGGTGGGGTATAGGTTACTTGGACGAAAATATTAGCAGGTAAGCCGATATGTTCTTTTGCAGGTTGAATGCTGGCTTCAACCTCAACTAAATCGGTGGTTTTTGGGGTAGTTTTTTGGTTAAAGTAGAGGTAATTAACCGCTGTTCCCCCCGTGATACGGGCATCACTTAAAATAGTGCTGTTAATAAGACCACCTAAATCCCCATTGATAATTTTGCCGCTGATTTCAATTACACTGTTTTGTTCAGCATATTGCCGATAGACTTTTAACAATTCAGCAAATTTTTCAGGCTCTTTGGTGGAGAGGTTATTACGTTCAAAGGGGTCAATAGTAAGGTTAAATAAATACCAGTTTTCATCCCAACGATTTTGCTCAGGTATCCATTTCTGCGAGAGTTTCCAATTGCCTTTCCGCACACCCTTCGCGCTGTCTAATTCCCATGCTAACCAACGTTCGGGGTCACTAACGACTTGTCCAGAAAATAAACCCGCCATGGATATGCCTTGCATAGGTGTATTGGGACGGTCTTTATAAACATACGGATATTGCGCACCTGCCATGTCCAAAATCGTGGCAGAAATATCCATGACAGAGGTTAAACCGCTGTATTTTACCCCTGAAATCTTGCTTTGAGGGTAATGTACAAAGGCAGCAGTCCGTACACCACCATCAAATGTATCACCTTTATATTGATTTAATGGCGTGTTCATCACCATTCCCCACCCAGGGCTTGAACCAATTAGGGACTTGATATTCCCTATATTTTCATAACTATTGTCGAAATTCTTCGCAACATAGGCTTGGTAGGCAGGGCTACCCGCTGCGGAAAATGGTCCCCCATTATCTGAATGGACGAAAATCACGGTATTGTCATATTCACCAATATCTTTCAGGTGTTGTACAACGCGCCCGATGTTTTGGTCTAATATGTCTAACATTGCTGCATAAATCGCCATCCGCTTGGTTTCATAGCGTTTTTGTTCGTCAGTTAAACTATCCCATGCAGGAACATTCTCAGGGCGGGCGGGAAGTTGTAAATTATCCGTCCAAAAGCCCAGTTGTTTTTGACGGGTAAAGCGTTCTTCACGAATAACATCCCAACCACGTTCATAATAAGCCAGATATTTTGCAGTCACATCTGCGGGCGCTTGGTAGGGGTCATGTGGTGTGATGTAAGATAAATTGAGATAAAACGGTTTACTTTTATCCCGACTATCTAAAATTTCTAGCGTTTTATCGGTGTAATACGTTGTTGCATAGGCATTTGGTGGAAAGTCTTTAAATTCTACCCCATTTTGATTATAGGGGCTTTCTAAGCCTAAATTCGCGTAGTAATTTGCGTCAAATGTGGTAACTAATTTGCCTTGGGCATCGGATAAAAAGTAAGTATCACCACCGGGTAACAACACAAAGGTTTGGTCTATGCCCCGCTTACTGGGGTAATATTCAGGTTCTTCACCTAAATCCCACTTACCGACCATCATATTGTGATAGCCAGTATTTTGTAAAACTTCAGTAAATGGCAGAACATATTCAGGTAATAAACCCTCATACCCTGCGAGATTGTGCCCTTGTCTATCACGTTGTTCTGGACGCACCCATGTTGGCATATTGCCCACACCAGATTGATGATGGTCCTTCCCTGTAAATAGCATGGCCCTTGATGGTGTGGAAGTCGGTGCTGCGTAGAAATTATTGAGAATAATACCTGTATTTGCCAATTGGTCTAAATTTGGTGTAGGAATTTCACTACCAAATGAACCTAAATCAGAAAACCCCATATCATCTAACACGATAGTGATAAAGTTGGGTTTGCCCGTTGTACTCGCCCGTGGTAAAACATCTGCAATGGCTTGTTGTAAAGGATTAGCACATAACAGCGTTGATACCGTGCAAGCACCAATAACTGCCTTCTTGAAATGAATAGAAAGTTGTCCCATTATAATTAGCTCTTGAATAAGATTATTTAAGGGTTGTGAAACTTATGTACTTACTATTTTTCACATAAGTTTTATATGAGGTTAGTCAAACACGTTTATCTGTGTCTAACTTTTATGTAGTGAGTGCATGTAGCCGCATGTCACTCACTTTTTACACACTTGGTCATCCAAGTACGTTATATTTCACCCGTTTCCCATGCAGTGTCTTGCACGGTTGTTTGATGAAGGGGTTGTTGAGGAAGATATGCAACGAACTCAGCAATTGTTGGTGCATTAAACAAATCAGCTAAACGAAAATCCTGTTTAAATTGCGTTTGTAGTTTTAAAAACAACAGCATTGCGTTTAGCGAATCTCCCCCCAAAGCAAAAAAATTATCATGAATCCCAACCGATTCTAATCCCAACACATCAGCCCAAGTATCAGCCAACACTTGTTCTACTGCATTACGTGGTCTTGCCGTTTCTGTCAGCGTGACAGGATAGTGTACGGGCAACTTTGCAAGCGATTGTCTATCCACTTTCCCTGTGGGGGTTAATGGGAAATCGGCAAGCATCACAAATGCTGATGGCATCATATAATGGGGCAATTTAGCCCGTAAGAAACGGCGCAAGTCGCCCGCTAACTGACGATGTTGTTTAGCTTGTGCAGGATTATTGGTATAAAGCGACCATAATTTATCCATAACCAGCGGTCGCTCAAAAATGGCTGGCACAGCATTCATTGTTTGGTGCGTAAATACCACATCAAAGTGTCCTTGCACCCCACTATTTAACCAACTAATTTCAACATGATAAGGTATTTTTTTAGTTAAGTGCCATAAGTCAGCGGGATTAATTCCTTGTTGCACTTGCTGACTAACAAAGGTATGTAATTCTGCAACTGTTTGATGAGGTTGCGCATATTCTTGTAACCATTGCCATTGTTGTAATGGGGTATGTAATCGAGCATTCGTAATACCGCGAATACCAAAGAGAGGGGGGGCTTCTTGAGTCAGTAATTTTTCTATTTCAGCAAGACTTAAAGGCTGTTCTTCCCATGTCAACCAGTGCGGAATCGCTCGTGGTAATAATGCTTCTCCAACATGTAACAATACATCATAACGAAATTGGGTTGATTCATTTAAATGTCGCCCATCCCTAGGCATTACTTGAACATGTTGGATTTGTGGGTAGGCATTTTGTAATACAATGAAAAAACTTGGAGAAACAGACAATTCTTTTTTTTGTACTTTACTTTGCTGAATTTTTTGTAATAAGCGTTCTGGTGTTAATTGAGCATCGGCTTGATAGGCTTGTAACGAGGCGTGATAAATTTCTTGTAAGTTATAATTAACCACATCACCAATGATTAACGCCCCACCTGCTCTTAACAGCTTTAATGCACCCGTCACTACCGTTAATAAATAATCAGTATCAGGAAAACTTTGAATAACCGAGTTAATAAGAATAACGTCTTGCGACGCAGGGGCTAAATCGGTGAAATTATCCGCAGAACGGTGTAAAAGTGTGACATTTTCCAAACCACCAATTGTCCGCCTGAGTTTTTCTACATAAGCAATTGCAGTTGCAGAATAATCCGCGCCAATATAAGACTGACAATGGGGAGCAATACGGGTGAGCAACAGCCCCGCACCGCAACCGATTTCTAATACGTGTTGTGGTTTTAATGCCAGTACACGCGCAACAATTTGTTCAATACTTTCCAACATTTCTGCTTCACTAAAGGCTTCTCCTGTATAACTGCTGTTCCAACCTGTCAGCGTCATTTTTTGTACATCAACATCGTTATATTGCTGATAAGTTTGCTCATTCAGTGCTTGCCAAGTGCTTAAATACTCACTGGATTGGATTGTTTGCGGTACAACATAGGCAACCAAGCGTTTATCCATCTCTTGATGCGCATTAACGACAACACTGGCTTGTTGTACCAGCGGGTGTTGCGCTAAAACTGATTCGATTTCATCTAATTCAACCCGAAAACCCCGCACTTTTACCTGATTGTCAATACGACCTAAAAACTCAATATTGCCATCGGCTAAATAACGTCCCATATCACCCGTTTTATACAAGCGTGTATCTGTTTGAGCAAAAGGGTCAGGAATAAAGCGTTCTGCGGTGAGTTCAGGACGATTCAAATAACCACGCGCAACGTTTAAGCCACCCACATACATTTCCCCAATCTCACCCATAGGCACAGGTTGGCATTGTTCATCTAACATATAAACGTGTGTATTAGGAATGGGGCAACCAATGGAAGGCGGGCTATTAGGGTCTGTACACTGCATTAAAGTTGCACAAACAGTGGTTTCTGATAAACCATAGCCATTAAAAAATAAACGATTTTTTCCCCAACGTTCAACCAGTGCTGAGGGACATACTTCCCCAACGACTAATAACATTTTTAAATCAGGAAGTTCAAGTATTGGTAACGTATTTAAAACCGACGGCGTAATTTGTAAATGTGTAATGGCTTGGTCACGTAATCGATAGGCAAAATCAGTTCCTAACATCACTGCTTTTGAAGGAAGTAAATATAAAGTTGCACCATTACATAAGGTTAAAAATAATTCGTAAGTCGCACCATCAGAATTTGCAGAGAAAAATTGTAAAACTCGACTATCCGCATCTAATTGCAAAATAGCAGGTGTAACGGTCACTAAATTACATAAACCACGATGCGTTAATAATACCCCTTTAGGTTTGCCTGTTGAACCCGATGTATAAATAATATAAGACAAATTATCAGGCTGTACGGTAACATCAGGCGGTGTATTGGGTAGTTGACGAATCGCCGAGGCTTCATGGTCTATATAAACTAAAGTGCTTTGATGGACAGGCAATAATGGTGCAACACTTTCATCCGTCAATAATAGCATTGCATTTACATCGACTAACATGAAGGCTAAACGCTCGCTAGGCGTTTCTGGGTCTAATAATAAATAAGCCCCCCCTGCTTTCAACACTGCCAAGACACAAACGACCATTTCTAATGAACGCTCAACGCAAATACCAACGATGGTATCGGCAACAACCCCTTTTTGTTGTAAATAATGTGCGAGTTGGTTTGCTTGTTGGTCTAAGGCAATATAACTTAACTGTTGTTCGGCAAAGACAACGGCAGTTGCATGAGGTCTATAACGCACTTGTTCTGCAAATAATTCATGCACACATAATGCAAGATTTGATGAGTGATTATTCATGAGTGGTTTATATCCTGACAACATTGTTACAAATGGGTTGTTAGTAAACGTTAGAAAGAACGAAACTTAATATTATCGTTACTAATTTTTAAATCAATCATCAAACCCTTTTCCACACCAAACTCAGAAATCACCAAATTATATTGGTGCTGCAATTCTATAGATAATCCTTTCAACACTATTTTTGCCCTATCAGGTTCCATCAATTGATGAGACAAATGGGCAAATGGTGCTAATACCAGATTACGGGTATCAAATTCTTTAGAAATCTTGTGTACAGACTTCAATAAACGTTTAAATTGTTTATCTCCATCAGGAGGTTCAAACGTTACCAGTACAATTAAACAATCAGAAGCATATTCAGTTTCATTCTGAGCTGGCTTTTCAGCTTTATACTCACGTCCATTCATGAATAGGGCTTTCAAACGTTTTTCTCCTAAATCAGTTAAAACAAATTTATAATAATAGTTAAGTTGATTTCTTTTTTCGTAGCGAAATTACTATTTCCTGAATTTCAATATAGCTTACCCCACACACAACGCACTTATTCAACCTGATAAACCCATATTTGAATATAAACAGTTACGTTTTCCGTGCTAACACTGGGAAAAGGGTCAGTTATTTCAACGCGCTTCCATTGGTTCTGTCGTTCTAAATCCGTTATTTTTTCTTTAAAATCACTGCTTTCATAAAATTCTGGGCGCAACGTGAAAAGAATATACCCACCAGAACGTGTGATGCGAATAAATTCGTCTAACGTACGGCTGGGCGCGTGAGAACGAACAAATGTACCAATACAAATAATCGCATCAAAGGTATTATCCGCAAAAGTAAGGGGTTCACCTAAGGTTTGTTGCGATAAGGCTTGATAACACTGTTTTGCTTCTGCTTCCGCTAACATACCCGCTGAAATATCCAACCCTTCTAATCCAATAAATCCTTTCGTATTTAAATATTGTCCGACCAACCCAGTGCCACAACCAGCATCTAAAATACACGCTTGTTTATCCACATACTTCATTAATAAATCAGCGGTTTGTTCACGTCCAACATAATCTTGAGATTGTTGGTCATACGTTTTTGCCAATGCGTCATAACGCGCGGCTAATGTTTGACTATTTTGTTCAATAAATAAAGGGTTTACAGTAGTAGATGTTGTCATGAAAATACGCTCACAGAGAACGGGATTGAAAAGAGGATAAATCACTTAACTTTTTCTGAGGATTACGCATTAAATCCATTAATAACTGTAAAAAATCTTCATGTAGTTGGGCAATAACTGCTGGTTCGAATAAGGCAGTGCGATATTGCCATGACCATTTTAAGTAATTACCAGTCGGTGTTTTTTCTTCCCATGCCACAAGCCCCATTGCCAAACGCATGTGGGTTTCTGCGTGTTCAATAGATTGAATCTGCAAATCGGGTAAGGTAACTTGTTGTTGTAGAGACATCAGTAAAAAACTGACTAATACTTGAAATAACGGCTTTTTTGGGCGTTCTGTGGGGGACAAATGGTAACTGATTTGTTCAAAAGGGACAGATTGATGTTCTAAAGTGTGTAACATTGATTGCTTAGTCGTTTGAATTAACTCTAAAAATGAATCGGATTTTTTGACATCAATGCGTAATGCTAGCATTCCCCCAATTCTTCCAAACAACGGTTCAAATTGTTGTTGTTGACGCATTGCCATAGGCACTGCAAATACAACAGCATCATCATCACTATAACGCTGAAACAATGCCCCTAATGTGGCAATAATCAATGTAAACAAAGTTGTTTCTGTTTGTTGGCAAAGCTTTTTTAACTGTTGAGTGAGTTGTGGTGATAACTCATAAGAATAAATATGCGTTTGATAGTCACTGGCTGAATAGTTTGCAATAACAGGCAGTTTTAGGGTGGGTAGTGAATTTGCTAACCAGTGTTGCCAATATTGTATAGTTAAGGCTAATAACTCAGGCTGGATTAATTGTTGCTGTTGCCATTGGGCATAATCAGCATATTGTGCTGTTAATTTTGGTAAGGTTATTGGTTTATTGCTATGAAAGTGTTGGTAAAAATTGACTATTTCTTGTAAAAGAAGATGGCTAGACCAATCATCAAAAATAATATGATGAATACAAAAAAATAAAATAGCTTCATCATCAGCAAGGATAAACAAGCGCACTCGTAACGGAACAGTATTTGCCAAATCGAAGGGAATATCTAATTCTGCTTTAATGAGCTTTTCAAGGTTTTGCATTGATGAATCAACAGGTTGTAGCTCGATAATCTGCATATCGAGTACGCCCGTTGAATAAATAACCTGTTGTAATTTATTATCTATCTTTTGTAATACGGTGCGGAGCAATTCATGCCGTTGTATGATGGCGTATAAACTTTTCTCTAACGCAATACAATCAATTTTACCGTGTAAACGTAAGGAATAAGACAAGTTATGAAAGGTATCACTCAGATCATTCTGTTGATACGTCCAAAAACGTAATTGAGGAAAAGAAGGGAGCGCGTAGCGTGGTTGTGTAGCTTGCGCACGTAATAATTGAATTAGTTCAGTTTTATGTTCACGGATTTGTTGTAATAATGCAGGCGATAATGCACCTTTAGGAGCATCATAAAGCAACCGCTCGCCTTCTAACCTCAAGGTAATCTGTTGCTGTTGTAAAGTTTGTAGCAGGTCTTGGCTATTATTTGTATTCATTATATTTTTTATAAAACAGTAGCTTATAATTTTTATTGATGGATATAATAGGTTATTTATTGCAAACGACCCAACTGCTTTATAAATAAAATTGCTGTGGGAATTTTTCTGTAATCATCATAATTGCTAGACGTTGAGAGAAAACACGATAAGTACGTGATAACAAAGTGTCCGTTGTTACAACTTTAAAGAAATCGGCCAATTCTCCTGCTGGTTCTGCCGTAAAGGTTAATTTCTCTTTAAATGTTTCCAAGCGATGAGCCAGCCACAACTTACCTATAGGTGTTTTACTGCCAAGTAGTTGTTCCCTAAACGATGCTTCTAAACGGTCTGGCACGATAACCGATTCAGCATATAACCAGTTTTTTCCTGTTTCTTTGCCTTGTAATAAGATGTCGCGCTTGATAATTTTTTGCCCGATATTTATTTCTAATGCAGGAATAGCTTCTGTGCTATCTAACATCGTTTCAGCAAGTTTAATAACAATAATTGGCTCTTGTAAGTAGGCTTCGAGTAATTCGGTTAATGTGCCATCCGTTATCAATAATATCCGTTGAAAAGGGCTTAACTTTGTGAGTGTTAGCGCATCTTGCATGATAGTGACCCGTTCACTATAAGCAGAGGGTAAATAGCGTTCAGGATTATCCCAGTCTTCAGCACACATTCCCAGTGACTCCATTGAGCTATTTGAGTGATAGTTATCTGAAAACCTGCTAGTTTTTGCAACTTAGCAGGTCTATTTCACTATTTTATTAGGATTTCTATTTCTGACAAAAATATATTAAAAACTAAATTTAATGCCTGCCGCCAAAATAGTGTCTGTCGTTTCAATATCACCTGAACTTAACCCTTTTTCTTTACGACTGGTTAAGTAGTTATCTAAATTAGTAATAAACAGGTTTTTCTCGTAATTAACCGTATAGGAGGTTGTAAAGGAGAAATGCTTGCTGAGTTTAAAACTTAGCTCTGATTCTAAATTCCACAGGTAAAACTCTGTATCCTTAAGATACTGTACGTAGCTTGCGGTATTTGAGAAGTTAATAGTATCGGTTATATCCCAATCTAAGTAAGAGAATAAGTTAACGCCATCAGAAGAATAATCAGCTACATCAGGAAAGTCTGAATATTTTTTGATTTTTTGGATGGCACTGTTCATAAATGACATATCAGAGTCATTATAAAACAAAGCAATATTCCATCTAAACGTCGGTTGAGTGAACGCGGAATAACGTAAACCACCATAATATGTTTCGCGTTTATCTAGGTACTTCGTTGTGTTTTTCTCTTGTGCATAGCCGACTGCCGCTTCTAGGTTATCTAACAGTGCATAGCGAAAACCTTGGCGAAAATAGTAATCGTGAGTAAGAATGTTAGTTTCTGTGAGATTGACCGTTGTATCACGCTTATTTAAATCATAGGTTGTTTCTGAGGTAAATAGTTGCTTTCTCAGAATAAAATTTAGTTTTGCCTTATGACTTTCTGCATCAAGATTGCCACCTTGTTTAGAATAGGCGTAAGACAAATCTACATGGTATAACCACGTATCGGGTAAAGACTCTACTTTTAAGGGATTTTTAACCCACCATTTGCCCAGTTTTTCCCCGTTAGATATCCATGCCGTTTCTCCTGCAACAGGGGTTGTCACGTCTTCTGCGGCGTAAACCTGATTTAATAGACTGATAGTACAGAAGGATATACTAAGTAGATATTTTATATTTTTCATAAGGTTATAGGCTAACTATTTCAATTGAGAGTGGTTGAATAGGTGAGCAAATCCCGTCAAATTGATAGCCAAATAAAGCAATGTCTTCTGCAAAGTGGTCTGCAACCAATTGACGTGTATAAGGGGTATAGTAAGTTTTATAATCAATACGATTACTTTGATTTAAATGTGGCAATACGGTATTTGTTAATTGTAATGCTTGGCAAATTTGTTGAAAATCGTGGGTAAGTGTTTCATAACGTCCTATATAATCAACCAGTAAATTGCCTTTTTCATCAGTTAATACTTCTTTTTGCAATTTGGTTGCCCCTTTAGGAAAGGGTTTTTTTGTTTGGATAACCCATTCTAAATAAGTCTCAAAATTGGGAAAAGATTTAACGAGTTCATAACGTGGGTTAGTCGTTTCTTTGAGTAAAAAATGATACATAGACACTTGCCAATCCCACGGATTACGGACAAAAGCAAATTTATAAAATTGTTTAAATTGTACAGGTAAGGCTTTTTTTGCGTCGCAAGCTCTAGCGTGTAGCAACATCGTTTCCCACATGGTGTAAAGCGGATTTACTTGTCCATTAAGGATTTTAGTGGGTCGTTTTATTTTAAAAATGTCAGGCTCTTGCACATACGCTTTAAGTGCTTCTCGAATACTAATTCCTGCTACTTTCGCAACGTGGAAAAAAATAAATTGGTGTGTATTGGAGATTAACATCGTGCTAACTTATTATAGTGTAAGTAATTAGTTGGAGATGATAAAGGGGAAAGGCTTACCATCTCCCTAAGTAAACTAATACATCTCGGCTAATCGTTTACCAAGACTCTTGCCAACATAATCACCGTGTAGAATACCCTTAGGGGTTAATACAATTTCATTTTCAGAAACAGTTATATACCCATCATTTTTTAACGTTTCAATTTCAGCACCACAGAGGCTGTTCAATTTAAAACCATGCTTTTTCTGGAAAGCAGATAAATCTAAATGAATCAATTTAATGCCTAACACAACATCACGAATCATTTGGTCCAAAGCGGTTAAATGATGTCCACGATTAATGGGTAATTCGCCTGCTTCAAGCATTTCAATATATTTATCAGCATCGTTACTGTTCTGATAAACCCAATCACCTAAACGTCCAAACGCAGACGTACCAAAGGAAAAACAGTCGTCACCTCGCCAAATACTAGGCGCGTGTACGTGGGTATAACGTCCTTCTTTAGTGAACGTGAAGAAACTCCATGGACGATACTCCGCCGCCTCAAACTTATCTAAGGCATATTGCATGAATGAGAGTTCTTGTTCATCTGAAGGAAGTTGTAGCGTGTCGTTGCGCACTTCAATAAAGTATTGTGTGTTAGTGTACAGTTCCATCTTATACACCGTGATGCTGTGTACACCCGTTTCTAAAGCACGATTAACGCTGTATTCCCATGTTTCGGGTTTTTCACCCGCTAGACCGCTCATTAAATCGATATTAACAACAGCCCCCGTGCTTTTAGCAAATTCAATGGCACGTAAGACCTTAGCTTCTGTATCTTGACGGTTAGACA
Source organism: Beggiatoa leptomitoformis (assembly GCF_001305575.3). Taxonomy (NCBI): domain Bacteria; kingdom Pseudomonadati; phylum Pseudomonadota; class Gammaproteobacteria; order Thiotrichales; family Thiotrichaceae; genus Beggiatoa; species Beggiatoa leptomitoformis. Next base: position 650,584 of record NZ_CP012373.2, on the reverse strand, counting down.
GTTTGATGATGTCGTCTGATAGTGATTGCACGCCCAAACTAATACGGTTAACACCTAATTCTTTTAAAATTTCCGCCTTTTTTTCTGTGAGGGTGACAGGTTCACCTTCAACGGTAAATTCAGCATTATCTAAATTAAAATGTTGCCGTAAAGTGTCTGTAATTTGTTTTAAATTGTCACCCGCCAATAAGGTTGGCGTGCCGCCCCCAAAATAAACGGAATTAATGGGACGTTTATTTAAACCAAAACGCTCATTTGCAAGCGTAATTTCACGACATAAAGCATCAACATATCTATCCACTTCAGACTTGCGGCTACCCGTAATTGTCCGATAGTAACAATAAGAACAACGTTGCGCACAAAAAGGGCTATGGACATACAGATTTAGGGGTCTATCACTCTGCATTTCATCAACATCCAACTTTTTCCAATGTAAAAAGTTAGGATAATTGGTAATGAATCCTTTACGAGAAGGTTCCCAATATGGATTCTCTTTTCTGGTGTTAATCATAAAAAACGCCCTTTACATGACAGTTATAACAGGCTTAAAACAATACGGTTTATATTGTTTTAGTGTACAGTTAATTTGTTAGAAACAAATTGAGCGACGGTATCAAGATTTTTAAAATAATCCATGTTCAATTCATCTTCACCAAACTTAATTCCAAAACCGTCTTCAATCAGGCTGATAAACTCCATAATAGCGATTGAATCTAGTCCTAAGCCACCTTCAAACAAGGATATTTGTGCGTCAACTTCTTCCAGACGTAAATTGACATCTAAACGATTTGCAATAATTTCGCGCAGTTGTTCAATAATTTTTTCATTTTCCATAAACTATCACCTATTTATTCATATTAAGGATTGTAGAAAATTGTAGATTTTTTGAGCCTGCTTCTCTGGTCAGGGCTTGCCTATCTACTTTACCACTGGGTAAAGCGGGCATCTCATGTATAACCACAATTTCATCAGGCACCGCATACGGTGGCAATATAGTAAAACAGGCTTCACGGATTTGTGATGAATGCCATGTGTCATCAGTTGTAGTACAGTAAGCACAAATTGCTTGTCCTTGTGTACTTTCCATATCAAGAGGCACAATAACCGCCTTTTCTATACCTGTCAGGGTTTCCATTGCCTTTTCTATTTCTGCAAATACAATCAAGAAACCGCGTCGATTGATACTATGGTCACAACGACCCCAAACGACAAGATAATCTTCTGGTAATAGACTTGCTAAATCACCCGTTTTAAACCATACAGACGCATTTACAGAAAACGCCTGCCCTTTTTCATTAATATAACGGGTAAACCCCTGTAAATATTGCAAACATAACTCACCAATTTCCACTTCTTTTTGTAAGGTCTTATCGGCTAAGAGTACGGCAACCGTTGGCATTAATTGTAAATGACCACTTGCACGTTTATCGAGTGTATCAGTTAAAACTGAGGTTGCAACAGCCCCCATTTCTGTACTGCCATATAAATTAACCAATAAGCCAAATTTTTCGCTAAACTCACTAAATAATGCACTCGGCATCTTATCACCCGCGCTGACAATCAAACGATAATTTCGTGAGGATTGACAACCTTTTAACAAGAGCTTACACAATGTAGGGGTTAAGAAAACCACAGTAGGCTGAAAGCGTTTATCCGTAGCTAAATACCGAAAAATATTTGTTTTATCTTGTAATTCTATGCAAGCTCCTGCTAGCACAGCGGGTAAGAAACCTGCACCTAAACCATACATGTGAAAAATAGGGACGGGGAGAAAAACTTTATCTAAAGCAGTTAGTTGAAATCGTTCAACACAATGACATGCATTTTGGAGTAATGCTGTATGTGTATGTTCGACAATTTTTGCCATTCCCATACTGCCTGATGTACGTAAATACAATCTTCCCTCGGGTAACGATGGCAAGGTAGCATCATAATCAGGATTTATAGTAATAGTAATGAACTGCTCGGGTGAACAAGCAAGACTCTCAGCCGTTGGCTGAATCAACAGGTGATAATGACAGAAGGCGGGCAACACAGAACGTTGTGCCGTTGGTGGAAAAAGAAAAAAGCTATAATTCCTATCCAATAAATACAATAATATCAGCGCACTAACGGTGGAATTGACAAACTCAACGGCGATACCTGTCTGTGGATAAATCTGTTTTTGTTGAAAAAAACCATCGAGATGTGCAAAAAATGCAGGGATTTCATTATATGTACAAGTGACGTTTCCGTCACTGAGCGTATTTTCCAGTATTGGCAGTTTAAAAATGCGCTGAAATCCCATTTAACAATCCTCTTGGTCTTAAAGGTATGATGAGATTACTTCTTAACGTCATCACTAGATTTTGCATCCGTTGCAACCGATGGTGTTTTATCATCCAACCCTAAAATTAAGGGAAGTCCATTATCTCCCTTACCGATAACAACCACTTTAGCATTATCTGACTTGGCTAAGTCCAATGTTGCTTGAATGCCGTGCCACTCTAAAATTTGTTGATTGAGCGTTTCTGAAACAATTTTCTGGAAATCACGCATTCCTGTTGCTTCAATACGTTTCCGTTCTGCCTCTTGCTCTTCACGTTTTAAAATAAAATCGTAAGCAAGATATTGTTGCTCATTGACTAATTTAGCATCAACAGCCGATTTGACTGCTGGCGGCAAGGCAACAGTTCTAATAATAATTTCGTCAATAATGACAAATTTTTGCCCAACTTCTTCAATGGCTTGCGCTATAATCTCATTCAAAACGCCTGCTTTATTGGTATAAACATCTTCAGGGGTTAATTTACCAATGCGTTTACGCAACACAGATTCAATTTGAGGCAGAATAATTTTATTTGGATAATCAGGACCCACTTCTTTGTGTAAAACACCAATTAATTCATAAATAGGACGAAAACGAATAGCAAGGCGTAAAGTAATTGGTAAACCACGATTTGTTAATACTTCAAAATCATGTAAAAGAATCTGTACACGCACATTATAAATAGTCATGGTATTAAAAGGATTAATAACTTGTAACCCTTCAGGATACACATAGTTTGTAACAGTGCCAGACGTAAACAAGCGATATAAAACCCCCGCCTCTCCAGAATGGACAACCACAAAAATACGCGTCCAAACAAGGACGATTAAACCAATTATAACCAAGGGAAAAACTATAAAATATAATATATTATCATATACCCAATCAGCCAATCTCGTTATAAAACGGCGAGAGGGTTTTGGGGACGCAACAATTGTTTGTTCTATCACTGTGGAGTCATTATTGACTGATAAGGTATCAGTTGTCATATTCCATCCTAATCAAAAACGCCATTCGCTCGTTCATATATGAATTCATTGGTTAATATAAAACTTGGATGTGACTTATCCAGTTTGATAGTTACAAACTACGCGTTAATATGTCAGATTTGGACGACTACTTTAAATTAAGAATAAACTATTTCATAGCTGATTTTATTTCAACTGTGGGTAATTCGACCATTTTATAATATTATTATTCAATAAGTCATTCGAAAATTACTAATAAAAGCATAGACACCCAAAAAAGATAGGTTTATTATAAATAATATCTAACCAAGATGCGAAGACTTTAACATTATGCACAGTATTACTCTTATCTATATTTTAGTTTGCATGGTCATTGGAATCATTGGCAGAAGGCGTAAACTGGGTTTCTGGGGTTATTTTTTTGGTAGTATTTTGTTATCCCCCTTATTGGGTGTACTTCTTTTATTTGCCTCTGATAGTAAGAAAGTTGCTTAAACATACTGAATGGTATTTCATACTAAAAAAAATCAATTTTTTTAGTATATTGTGTAGCTGTGTTTATAATGTCATTAAATGTTCGCTTTTATATTTTTGTTGTCTTAAAGTATGCGCACTATAATTTGTAATATACAGATAGTATTGTAAATATTAAGCTGATACAACTGTGTATTTTGTTATGAGATTATTTATCGTATTTTTAATATAAAACGTTTATAGGTAGGGTATTTTTATAAAATATGTCAATGTACAATTTTCTTTATTAAATGAATTTTTCGCTCGTTAATTCTTATTTTTTATGAAACCATAAGCTGTTTTGAGGTTTTCCCCCAACATGCAGAATGAGAAAGCTCTGAAAACAAGGATTTAAATATACTAAGGGATTTATAGCAGTTCTAGCATATAAATAGGCTGTATTATGAACTGGTTAAAAACGTTTATGAGGAGGCGTTCCTCTCCTCTGTCTTATGACATCAACTCAATAAGTGGAGAAAAACAGATGACAAGCACTGCAACACAAGAAGAAGTAATCGTTGCCCCTTCAACAGTTTTAGAAAAAACAGAACAAGCTAACTTATTGGTACGTAATTATGCACTAGGCAGTGCTGTTGTTGGCATTGTACCTTTACCTTTAGTTGATATTGCTGGTATTACGGCCGTTCAGTTAAAGATGTTACATGGTTTAGCGGGTATTTATGAAGTCGAATTTACACAAGAGATTGCCCGCTCAGCAGTAAGCAGCCTGTTAGGTGGTTTAACCTCTGTTTATTTAGCCCCCTCAATTGCCCTCAGTGTTGCTAAATTCATCCCTATAGTCGGTCAAGGATTAGCATACGCCACGTTACCTGTTCTGAGTGGTGCAGCTACTTATGCCATTGGTAAGGTATTTATTCAACATTTTGAAGCAGGTGGCACATTCTTAACTTTTGACCCTGCAAAAGTGCGTGATTACTTTGCCCAACAATTTCAAGAAGGCAAATTAGTAGCCAGTAAACAAAAAAAGCAAGACACCGTGTAAAAATACTGTCGTTTCAGTGATTTCTCTAGTGACATAACGCATTTTTTGATTCCAATTTTGTATATAAGCAACTCAGCAAGTATAGGTATATCAACCTGTTGTTGATATACCGCTCCTTTTCGTCTCGCTTTATTTCCTCTTGACTACTATGCACAAATTTCTCAGTTGTCTGCTGTTATTCTTGTTAATAAGCGCGTGTACCTCTCAAGAGGATGATGGAAATTCAGTGTTAGTTGGCGTTTCATGGTCATCTGGACAAACGGATTTCATAGCGGGCGTTATGCTTGCGGTTAATGAGATTAATGCATCAGGGGGAATTTTAGGCGGTAAAAAACTAAAAATTATTGTTGATGAACGAGAGGTTAGTGCTTCTCCTGCGGAATATTCTGCGTTAGCTCGCACAATTGCAGTTGATTTTGCAAGTAAAGGTGTTATTGCTGTTATAGGACATCGATTTTCTGGTCTAGCAATTCCTGCCTCAAATATTTACGAACAAAATAAAATTATTTTTATAGCCCCCACCGCCAGCAATCTGGCATTAACCCGTTTTGGGTTTAAATATGTTTTCCGTTTATTCCCTAATAATGACCAAATGGGGCAACAACTGGCTTTATATGCACGTAAACGTGGCTATGAGAGAGTTGCCTTACTTTATGATCGACGTGATTATTCTCGTGAGTTCTCGGGTGGCTTTGAACGAGCTGCTGCGAACTATGATATGCGTATTACTTTTCGCCAGTCCTTTTTTGCTAATGTAACAGACAGTGATTTGATTCGTATTATTGTTAATCTAAAGAAAAATAAAGATGTAGATGCTATTTTATTGGTTACAACAGATACATTAGCCGCACGGTTGTACGAAAAAGCACGCCAACAAGGAATTCAACAACCGTTTATTGGTAGCGATTCGATGGATTCTGACGTTTTTTGGAAAGTGGTTAGACGTTGGGAAGGCGATTTAGAATCCAAAGATAAAACGGTTGTACCCAGTATCTATAATCATAATAGTTATTTAACACAACAGTTTATTGAAAAATTTGTTGCAACTTATCAACAAACACCTGATAGATTTGCAGCACTAGGCTATGACAGCATTAAGGTTTTAACCCATGCAATTGGGTCTGTTGAATCTATTGAGCCTGTTGATATTGCAGATGGTTTACGTTACTTAATGTCTCCCTGCCAAGGTGCAACGGGTAAACATGCGTATTTTGAAAATGGTGACTTAGACGGTAAACGCTTGTACATGAAGTTCGTATATAAAGATGACTTTCAATATGTTGCGCCATTTAATATTACCAGTTTTTCTGCTATGCAACATTACATGAATGCACAAGCAGGTGAATGTGCCAATTTGGATAAAGATAGTGATGGTATCCTCGATTATTTAGATGCCTGCCCAAATAACTCCGCATTAGAAATTAGTAAGGGCGTTTATCCTGATGGTGAGAAAAGAGGCTGTCCTCTTGATACTGACGCAGATAAAGTACCTGACTTTGAAGATATGTGTCCACAAGATACACCTGAAACAGTTGCACAAGGTGTTGGTTTAGACGGATGTTTACCCCCACCACCATTGCCTGAAATAACAGAAGAAACCGCTTCACCAACAACAACAACACCAGAAATAACGCTTGAACCCGCAGATGCTGATAAAGATGGTATCAATGATGTTGATGATAAGTGTGTAAATACCTCTTCAGGTTCAGTTGTCAATGCTGAAGGATGTTCTGCCGAACAACAAATTAATCCTGCTGTTGTGCAAACTACGGATACAGATATGGATGGTGTACTCGATGGAACCGACCAATGTGCTGAAACACCTGCGAATATTGTTGTGAATGAGCAGGGATGTCCTGAACAAAAAACTGAGAAGCTAGTATTAGCAGGTAACAAATATCTTAAAACAAGTGTACGACAACCAACGGCTACGGCTTATAAAGAAGCTATCCAGTTTGTACAACAATGGTCACCTGATTTAATTCAACTTATTGAAGTAGTTAGCTATACAGACCCAAAAGGTAATGCACTTACCAATCAACGTCTATCAGAAGAACGTGCAAAACAAGTTGCTGAGAATCTGATTGGGGCAGGATTGCCACCCGAAAAGGTGCGATTTGTTGGCAAGGGACAAGAGAACAGTGCAGATACCACTATCACAACGCGACGTTTAGAAATTACGCTGGAACGGTTTGTTGCTAAGTAGTGGTTTCATCTTTTGTAGAAACCTATTTTGAATGCCCAATACTCAACATCATGATTAACAGTAAAGGACATGGATTAAAGAGAATGCTTCCCGTTATATGGGGGACTTTTTCTTATCCTTACTGCATTAGCACTATCTCACTTTTTCAAACAATTAAATTTTCACGTGAACAAGACAAGATTGGATAACGTTTTTTGTGAGGAGAACCATTAAATGCTACACCTTGCGTTAATAGGGGGTAGTTTGTTATACGCAGGCTACAAATCCTACAAAGAGCGTACCGACAAACGAAAAACCGCCATAACGGTTATTGACCCGACAGATAACACCCCTGAACAATCGTTAGCTACGACAGAATCCGTTTTAGATGAAGAGTTAAAAGATGCGAAGCATTATTTAACCGTCTCAACAGGAGCATTAGGATTATCCGTATTGGGTACAGTTTACCCTGTGTTGAATGCTGTTGTTGTCCCTCTTGTGTTATATACAACGGTTCCCCTGTTTCAAGCAGCACTCAAAGGCCTGTTTGAAGAACATCGGCTACGGGCGAGCGTTGTTGATTCTATCGCCGTGATTGGCACACTAAGTACACGATATTATGTTGCTAGTTCATTGGCAGTTTCTCTATTTTTTTTAGCCCAACGCTTGTTATTGGCAACAGAGGATAATTCTAAAAAACAATTAATTAGCGTTTTTGGACAACAACCGCGCTCCGTCTGGTTATTACGTGAGGCAGTAGAAGTAGAAATTCCCTTCGAGTCTTTGCGAATAGGCGATGTTATTGTTTTAAACGCGGGTGAGATGATTCCTATTGATGGCTACATCACTGAAGGTATTGCCTCTATTGACCAACATGCACTAACAGGCGAAGCCCAACCCGTTGAACGTACTGTAGGGGATGCAGTAATGGCTGCAACACTGGTTGTTGCAGGCAAAATTTGTGTGATGGTGGAAAAAGCGGGACAACAAACAGTAGCTGCACAAATTGGCGAAGTACTAAAACGAACAGCTAATTACCGCACATCACTAGAGTTTAAAAGCACACTCTTAGCTGATCAGATGGCATTACCCACCCTCTTTCTGGGAGGGGTAGCGTTTGCCAGTTTAGGCGTTATCAGTGCAACGGCTACAGTAAGTTGTAACTTCTCAGAAATTATTCGGATTTCATCCCCAATAGGCATGTTAAACTTTCTAAAAATCGCGTCAGAACAAGGTATATTGTTTAAAGACGGACGATCATTAGAATTATTACACCAAATAGATACCGTTGTCTTTGATAAAACAGGGACTTTAACACTAGAACAACCACATGTTGGTTTCGTCCATTGTTGGGGGAATGCAACAGAAAATGAAATTTTGCGCTTAGCAGCGGCGGCAGAACATAAGCAAACACATCCTGTTGCTAAGGCAATTTTACAAGCAGCACATGATAGAGACTTAACCCTCCCCCCCATTGATAATGCGCGTTATGACATAGGCTATGGAATTAAAGTCAATATTGCACATCGTTGCGTGCGAGTTGGCAGCAGTCGGTTTATATCAAATGAAGGACTTATCTTAACAACGGAAATGGAAGCCGCTCAACATCATTGTCATGACAATGGTTATTCATTGGTTTATGTTGCAGTTGACGACTCCGTCATCGGTACAATAGAACTACACGCAACCCTGCGACCAGAAATAAAAACCGTTATTCAAGGGTTAAAGAAACGAGGTTTACAGTTATATATTCTATCGGGTGATCATGAAAAGCCCACGCAAAAACTAGCCCAAGAAGTCGGGATAACCAACTATTTTGCTAATACCCTACCTGAAGGCAAAGCACAGTTAATTGAACATTTACAAGCAACTGGAAAATCAGTATGTTTTATTGGCGATGGGATTAATGACGTAATAGCCTTGAAAAAAGCGACCGTTTCCATTTCTTTAAAAGGGGCAACGAGCATCGCAACCGATACGGCGGGTATTGTGTTGATGAACCAAAATTTAAGCCAATTATGTTATTTATTTGAACTATCTGATGGTTTAAATAAAAACATGCAAAATAGCTTTGCGGCGGCGTTGATTCCCGGGGCGGTTGGGTTAGGCGGTGTATTCTTGTTCCATTTTGGCATTTATAGCACAATTTTATTATATATTAGTAGTATGGCGGCAGGTGGGGCGAATGCTATGCTACCATTGCTAACATATAAAGACAAAGACGCTACGCTTGATGATTGATTATAAAAAATAATGTGCAATAACAATAATTGACGTAAAAATAAATACAACCAGTGGCATTTTTATCAAAGTCTTAAAAAACTTCCTGTTTTTAATCTACGCCTGACTAATTATTTGCAATAAATACGAGCCTATATGCTCTATGGGCAATACCTTGTCCACTTTTGTAGCGGCAATTGCTGCTTGTGGCATGGCTTTAGCCTCAGCCGTTTCAGGTGATTGGACAATAACATACCCCCCCATATTCTTGATTTTTCTCACGCCAAGACTGCCATCACTATTCGCACCCGTCAAAATAATACCAATTAATCTATCCCGATATGCATAAGACGCAGTTTCAAATAAAACATCTACTGACGGACGGGAAAAATTAACAGGTGAATCAATACTTAATGACAAAGTTTTATTTTCTTCTACAAGTAAATGATAATTAGGCGGTGCGATATAAATAACACCACTCATGATAGTTTCTTTTTCATCCGCTTGTTTTACCCGCAACGAGGTGCAATTACTGAGAATATTAACGATATAACTATCTGATTCAGGATGTAAATGCTGGACTATAAGAATAGGAAGAGAAAAATTACTAGGCAACACTCTAAGTACCGCAGAAAGTGCTTTAATCCCACCTGCGGAAGAGCCGATGACAACAGCTTGAAATCGGGGTTTATCTATTTTATGGATGCGATTTATCATTATTTATAAATTATTTTTTAGGTAAATTTTTTCTTCTTTAACAATATCATCAAACGCATTCGTATAAGCGGATAAACGAATCGTTTCTTTTGAACCTAAACATAAAACGCCCCCTGCACATAAACTTTCATGAAAAAGCCGAAAAACTCGATTTTGCAAATCACGGTCAAAATAAATCATTACATTACGACACATAATTAAATTCATTTCACCAAAAACACCATCTGTTGCCAAATTATGGTCTGAAAATAAAATATTTTCTTTTAGGCTCTTATCCATCACAACATGATCATAGTGTGCTGCATAATAATCTGAAAAAGATTCTGTTCCCCCCGCTTTTTGATAATTTGCCGTATATTGCTTTAAACGACTCATGGAAAAGATGCCTTGTTTGGCTTGGCGTAACACAACTTCATTCATATCTGTTGCATAGATTTGGGTACGTTCATATAGACCTTCTTCTTTTAACAGAATCGCCATTGAATAAACTTCTTCTCCCGTTGAACAACCCGCGTGCCAAATTTTAAGAAACGGAAATTTTTGTAAGTGTGGAATAACATTTTTACGAATAGCTTGATAAAAATCAGGATCACGAAACATTTCTGTCACGTTGATTGATAAATCTAGCAGTAAATTACTAAAAAAATCTTCATCGTATAGCAAACGATGTTGCATAGCAGAGATACTGGAAAGTTTATCTTTAAGTAAACGATGTTCGATACGCCGTTTTAAAGAAGCTTTGGCATAATTACGAAAATCATAACCATACTTTAAATAGATAGCTTGTAAAAGTAGTTGTATTTCAATATTTTGAATATCAATATCATCCATTTTTTTATTACCTCACTTTCCTAAAAATTCATTTTACACTTGCATCATGCCATAATTCTTTGGCAAAAAATCTGGATTAACAATATAGTGGTTAATAAATTGTTTGGAAAGACAATATTATCGTTTAAAAAAGATTAGAAAAAATGGCGGGTGATTTTGAGCGAATTATTTTAGTCGAAAATAAATAAAGTTGATTCTTACACAATACGGAAAGCGTTTTAGCAAGGCTAGAATCAACCGTTTTATCATGGTGATTTTTGCACATACAATAAAGGGTAAATCAATTTAGTTGCATCAAATAAGTAAGAACAAATGAAACAGGGGACGTTTTTTCATCCTGTATTTTTCTCACGACAATAACTTAATCAAGTAGTTGATTAATAATTTATTCAGCACCAATCAAATTTACCCTTATTGTTTAGCATCAAGAGGATTTAAGCGATAAATAGCTTTTGCATTTTTTCTGTGGTCGGTTTTTCTACCGCCCCTTTTTCTGTCACAATCACATCAATCAATTCCGCCGGTGTAACATCAAAAACAGGATTCCATGCCTGCGCACCAGTTGCCGCAATAGCTTGTCCATTCATCATTAAAACTTCTGCCTGTGAACGGGATTCAATCACAATTTGGCTACCATCGCTAAGTTGCGCATCTAACGTAGAACTGGGTGCAACTACCATAAATTTTACACCGTGATAACGTGCTAACACAGCTAAACTATACGTTCCAATTTTATTAGCAACATCACCATTAGCAGTAATTCTATCCGCCCCCACAATCACCCAAGATATATTACCTTGACGCATTAATGTAGCCGCAGCTCCTTCAACAATCAGCGTAACAGGAATATTATCTTGTACCAATTCCCAAGCGGTTAGTCGCGCACCTTGTAGCCAAGGACGAGTTTCATCCGCATAAACATGCGTAATTTTTCCACCCGCATAGCCATTACGAATAACACCTAACGCCGTTCCATATCCACCCGTCGCCAATGACCCCGTATTACAATGCGTTAATACACAACTTTTTTCTGGTAAAAAACCTGCCCCCAATTCCCCCATAAAATAGTTTGCGGCAATATCTTCTGCTTGAATTTTCTGCGCAGCCGCCAGTAAAACAGATTCAGGATTACCTGTTATTTGCGAAAATAAGGCTTGCATCCGTTGTAATGCCCAGCACAAATTAACGGCGGTAGGACGCGAATTTGCGAGAATCTCCATGTCTTTTGCAATTGTTACCATCCAATTATCAGGAGATTGCTGATAAGCGGCACGGGCGGCCAATACAACACCATAAGCTGCCGTAATCCCAATAGCAGGCGCACCACGAACAACCATATCATGGATTGCTTTTGCCGTATCTTGTGCATTATCTAGGGAAATTAATTGATGTTCTTGAGGGAGTTTTCGTTGGTCAATTAGATATAACTGGTTGTCCTGCCAAATCACGGCGCGGAGCGTATCGTAATGTTGAGTCATAGCGGTGTGTCGTGTGGTGAGTTGAAGAAAATACACGCTACTTTAGCAAAAACGAGCGTAAATAGAATGACAATGAGAGGGTATTACACAAAACACAAATGACGGGCATTATCGTTCCCAATTCTTTACAAAAATTAAGAACGATAATGAATGATTTATTGATTAGCTGGTGGTGCGGGAGGCGTTGCAGGCTGCGTTGCTTCTACAGGTGGTGTAACCTGAGTCGCAGGTGCTGCTGGGGTTGTGGTCACTTCAACGGCTGGCGCAACGGGTGTGCCTGTAGGCGTGGTTGTTACCTCAATATTTGGGGTTACGGCTGTACTGCCAGCGGGTTGTGGCGGTAAATCACCCCCAACAGGAACAGTAATCGTGTTACTGGTAGGACTAGGCACACCAACAGGCGCAACAGGTTGAATCATCTCCGTCACACTTTGATTTTTTGTCTTGTCATGGCTCACAACATAAACTAAAACCAAACTTAAAACGAAAAAGGCAGTTGCTAACCCAGCGGTTAAGCGGGTTAAAAACGAACCTGAGCCTTGGCTACCAAAAACAGTAGAGGATGCACCGCTCCCAAACGCCGCGCCTGCATCTGCACCCTTACCATGTTGAATTAACACTAAACCAATTAAACCAAGACAAACAAAAACATAGAGAACAATTAATACAGCGTGCATAATCGTGGATACCTAAACTGAGTGAGCCGCTTGGCATATTGCAAGAAAATCATCTGCTTTTAAAGATGCGCCACCAATTAAACCGCCATCAATATCAGGCATGGCAAATAATTCAGTGGCATTGTTTGCTTTAACACTACCGCCATATAAAATTTGGACTGTTTGCGCAACCGCTGTACCTTGTGGTTGTTTAGCAAGATGTTGACGAATGAACGTATGAACGGCTTGTGCTTGTTCAGCACTTGCAGTTTTTCCTGTTCCAATCGCCCACACAGGCTCATAAGCAATCACGGATTTGCTAAACGCACCAACACCCGCAACAGTAAGAACTGCATTCAGTTGACGTTCAACAACTTTTTCTGTATCCCCAGATTCCCGTTCGGTTAAAGATTCACCAACGCATAAAATGGGAATAAGCCCTGCCCGTTGTGCAACCACAAATTTTTCTGCAACACCCTCATCAGTTTCTGCGTATAACGTGCGTCGTTCAGAATGACCAACTAATACATAAGTACACGCTAAATCAACCAACATAGCGGCAGACACTTCGCCCGTAAACGCGCCATCTGATTCGTGAGAGACATTTTGCGCGCCATAACGAATAGCCGTATTTTTTAACAGTTCTTTAACTTGCAAAAGATAAGGAAAGGGTGGACAAACAGCGATTTCTGCTTGAATATGAGTAACACCTTGCTTGAGATTCTCCAACAATTGCTGATTAGCCTGCATTGAACCATTCATTTTCCAGTTACCAGCTACCAGTTTTTGTCGCATTCCCCAAGCCCTCATATTATTGAAGCGGTTTATTGAAGTGAATCGGGAATCGTACCCATTTTTACTAGAAAAAGCAATGTTTCTACCGCGCGCAAAATCGCTGTTTCTTAGCCATTAAACAGACAGTCGTTTGTTTCGCCATTGCAGCCCTAAGCCCAGTAATAAACAACAACTCACAAAGATAACAATCAAACTATCCCCCCAACGGACATAAGGCGTTATCCCCTGATAAGCACGCACTTCTGCACGAAGCACATAGATTTTAAATTGAGGTGCTATTGCCGTTACTTTACCTTGAGGGTCAATAACAGCCGTCATACCTGTATTGGTTGCCCGCAACAAATACCGCCCAGCCTCTAATGCACGCATTCTGGCAATTTCCAAATGTTGATGCGGCGCGATAGAATCCCCAAACCATGCATCATTACTCACATTAACCAATAAAGTCGCTTCAGGTAATCCTGTTCGTACCCGCTCCCCAAACACATCCTCATAACAAATAGATATCCCAATGGATTGTTGTACAGCAGATAAATTCTTTTGATAAGCCTCACCTGCGGAAAACTCAGATAATGGTGCGTTTAAAAAGTCCAAAATTACACCAATAAAACGACTGAGTGGAATATATTCCCCAAAAGGGACAAGATGATGTTTATGATAAAACTGCACAGTAGCAGCACTAACATTCGTCACACTATTAAAATAACGTCCATCTGCTGTGGAATAAGGCACACCAACAATAAAATCTACCTGATGCGCATTGTGCTGCGTTTTCATCCAATCGAATAACGGTTGCATGTGTTCATAAAACCAAGGAATTGCTGTTTCAGGCCAAATGATTAAATTCGCATCCAAATTTTGCTGGCTCAATTCGGCATACCGACGCACACTTTCCTCACGTTTACCCTCTAACCACTTAAACTCCTGAGGAATATTCCCCTGAATTAAAGCAACTTTAATCGGATTATCAATGGCATGTGTCCACGTTTGCTGCGTTAAAAACCACGCACCGACCCACATAACAACCAATACAGTCACCGTAACTAAACGCCAACGCTGAAATAATCCCGTTGCAAGCAACAAACTTGCAGACAACATAACGACGAAACTCACCCCATAAACACCCAATAATGGCGCAAATCCACTTAAGGGCGAATCTATCTGACTATACCCAATACTTAACCAAGGAAAACCAGATAAAAACCAACTTCTTACCCACTCTAAAAAGACCCAACTAGCGGGCAAAATAAATACCCACTTAAAATAACTATCCTGCGGAAAAAATCGCGTGATAAACAAACCTAATCCCGCTGGAAACAACGACAACACAACAACAAAGCCCCCTGTAAGCAATAACGCTGCAAACAAAGGCATCCCACCAAAACTATAAAAACTCACATTAACCCACGAAACACCCACACCAAACAGACCAATACCATATAAAAACCCCCGCCAACCCGCCCGTTTAGGCGATACGGCTTGCCAGACACACAACAAAATAAAAGGCGATAAAATAGCCAATGGATACCATGAAAATGGCGCGAAGGCGAGAGGCAACAAAGCCCCTGCAAATAAAGCGAGAAAATCGCCGAAATAACGTGATGTCAACATAAAGTGAATAATGGGCTATTTAAGAAAGTGTGGTTATTATAAGGGATATTCATGGAATTCTTATTGCGAACTACATAGAGAAAAAGCGTATGAACGTATGGCTCATTCAACATGAAAGCATTTTACGCCTGAGTTGTTTTTTAAGTATTTTCGCCTGCATGACAATATGGGAAAGCCTTGCACCCTATCGTGTTTTATCCGCCTCCAAACCTATTCGTTGGTTAAATAATATCGCCCTAGTCTTACTCAATACGCTATTACTACGCTTACTTTTACCACTTACTGCGGTTAATTTAGCGTTACTAATAGAAACCCAAAAATGGGGGCTACTACAACAACTCACGCTTCCCATAGGACTTATGACGATTATCGCACTCATTTTGTTAGATTTAGCCATTTACTGGCAACACCGCCTATTCCATCAAATCCCCCTCCTTTGGCGATTACACCGTATGCACCATGCAGATATTGATATAGATGTAACAACAGGTACACGTTTTCATCCCGTAGAAATTATCTTGTCCATGCTAATTAAATTTCTCATCATTTTAATTTTCGGCATCCCCGCGATTGCAGTGTTACTGTTTGAAGTTATTTTGAACGGCATGGCAATGTTTAACCACAGCAATATCAAACTTAATAAAACAGGGGACAAACACTTACGCCTGCTATTCGTCACACCCGATATGCACCGCGTACACCACTCAATCAATGAAATAGAAATGAATCGAAATTTTGGATTTAACTTAGCGATATGGGACAGGATTTTTAACAGCTATCAAGCCCAACCAACAGCGGGACATCAAGGAATGACGATAGGATTGGATAAATTTAGAGAGGCGAAGTATTTAACCTTGCCTTATTTGTTGTGGTTGCCGATAGAACCAATAAATCAGAAAACACTTGATTAAGTATAGTAACCGTACTATAAAAAGATTAAATATAATGATATGAAATAAAGCGCATCGATAGAACAATGTTGTCGTTTACGAAGAGCTTTCACCTGAGTTCATTTATGTTCAATGGGATTTAAATCGGGCGAATAAGGGGGTAGCCCAGCCGTATGAATGTCGCTTCGTTTATGAGAAGTCGCATTATCTATCACAATGACAGAATTCTGGGGGAGTTTAGGGAGTAATTCTTGGGTTATCCAAGCAAACATCGGAATTAATCGCCCCAGAAACTAAAGAGACCGTTAATAAACAAAAATTGAGCAAAGCCCCGATGACAGGAGTGCGTTCTTTAGCATTCCAATGATGTGGGTAGTGCTAAACAGGTAAGGTTGTTAGGAAATAAAGAACATCCCTGAAAAAGAGAATGCAAAATGCCAGATTGTCCCGAATGTCAAAGTCATCATGTGATTAAGAATGGAAAAACACATTTTGGCAAACAAAACTACAAATGTCGTGGGTGTGGTCGCCAATTTGTAGAAAATGCCAACCCAAAGCGAATCAGCCAAGAGACTTGGGAACAGGTAGAGCGATTGTTAAAAGAAAAACTCTCCCTTGCAGGCATCTCACGAGTGACAGGCATTTCAGGGACATGGCTACAACGTTATGTGAACCGATTATATGAAAAGCAAAAGCTAGAACCGATGGTTAAAAAAAAGGCGCGTTGCAATTAGAGTGCGATGAGATGTGGTCATTCGTGGGTAAGCGTCGTGAATTAGATAAAGAAACAAGAGAAGTGGTGGGGTTTGCGGTTGGAAAACGAGATAAGAGTGGAGCGTCAGCATTATGGGAATCCCTTCCAGGCGTTTATCGTCAATGTGCAGTGTGAGGCGTATAAAGGGGTATTACCCAGTAAACGTCACCGAGCGGTAGGGAAGGAGACAGGTTTAACTAATCATATAGAACGATTTAATAACACATTGAGACAGCGAGTCAGTCGCTTAGTTCGCAAAACGTTATCCTTCTCTAAGAAATTGCAAAATCACGTGGGAGCTATCATTTTTTTCATTAATCATTACAACTTATCCTTACTTGTTTAGCACTACCAATCTTTTTATAGTACGGTTACTATATTTTTAAAACTTGGGCAATTCTGCAAATTCTGATTTAGACAAATGAATTACAAACGATAAAAATAAATTATGAACAAGCGCAGAATCACTTATTGATATTCCATCCTTATGGTTTTTACCGTATATTAATAGGTCTAAATGATAAGTCCGAAGTGACCAACCACTATTTTATAGTGATAATAAAGAGTTATCATTTATCCGTTACACGGAAGGTAGGCAAAATACACAATTACATTAGCCATAATAAAAAATCGTTGTTTTTAAGTGTCGTCGTTACACCGAAAAACAGCGAAACTACCTAGATTCACAAAGGAGACTCCTCATGCTAACCCTTACACAACACCGCATTATATCTTAAGGTTTTTGTGTATTCCCCCCTTATGTAGCCTCACAAAAATACCTGTATTGCTCTGTAATCTTAGGCAAATCAATTAAAAATGCGTAAACAGGTGTATTTGTGCATTTCTTGGAGAGTGGAGATGAATATTACTGAAAAACAAACTGAATACTGGCACAAAAATCTGCTATGGACAGGCATCTTATTGTTAATATGGTTTATTGCCACGTTTATCGTTATTTTCTTTGCTAAGGATTTAAATAGACTTACCTTTTTTAATTTTCCCGTTGGCTTTTATATGACTGCCCAAGGCTCCCTGTTTCTCTATGTCTTGATAATTTGGTTTTATGCTTGGAAGATGAATAAGCTAGATAATCAATATGATGTGGCGGAGTAACTCATGAAAAATGCGAGCTTTGCGGCACAATTAACACGCTATTACGCCTTTTATACAGGCGGTTTTATCTTATTCGTTATCGCACTTGCAATTGCCGAACGATACGGCATGTCAAACCTCTATATTGGTTACACTTTTATGGGGGCTACGATTCTTTTATATGCGGGCATTGGCATTATGAGCCGCACGGCTAATGTTGCCGAATTTTATGTTGCTGGGCGAAAAGTACCCGCTATTTTTAATGGCATGGCAACCGCTTCAGATTGGATGAGTGCGGCTTCTTTTATTGGGTTAGCAGGAACACTGTACTTAACAGGATTTGATGGAAACGCTTTTTTATTAGGTTGGACAGGGGGTTATGTTCTAGTTGCCTTATTTTTAGCTCCTTATTTGCGTAAATTTGGACAGTTTACAATTCCTGACTTTTTGAGTGCGCGTTATGGTGGCAACATCGCACGTTCTATCGGTGTTTTTGCCGCTATTTTAACGTCTTTTATCTACGTAGTTGCGCAGATTTATGGGGTTGGCTTAATTACCGCCCGATTATTACAAATTACATTTGAAGTTGGTGTTTTTGTGGGCTTAGCGGGTATTCTGGTTTGTTCTTTTCTGGGCGGGATGCGAGCGGTCACTTGGACACAGGTTGCACAATTTATTATTTTGATTCTGGCTTACATGATACCTGTCGTCATTCTTGCCTATCATCATACGGGGATTCCTATCCCCCAAGCTGTTTATGGTACGGTTTTAGAAAAAGTTTCTGTCCGAGAAAAAGAATTAATCATGGATGATAAAGAACAAGAAGCCCGTTCTTTATTTAAGAAACAGCAAGAAGAGGCGGAAGCTAATCTACGGGGTTTTCCCAGCTCATACCTGTCAGCTAAGCAAAAGTTAGAACAAGAATTAGTCCGTTTACAAAATCCACGTGGTACAACAACCGAGATTCAAATTGCAGAAGAACGTATCCGCATTTTACAAAATAAACCCGATACTCCCCCCTCAGTAATTCAATCAGCAGAACAACGCCTTGCAAGTTTACAAGCCGTAGCAGGAACAGAAAAGCAAGTTGAAGAAGTGACAGCAAAACTCGCTAGCTATCCGAAAAGTCCTGAAGAGGCTAAAGCTCTTTGGACACAACAAGCCACAGAAGGCAAGGCAGGCGCAGCTCCTATTCGTCCTCATGCAGAACCTTTTTATGGCACAACGGATAAGGCACGTAATACAGCTAAAATCAATTTTCTCGCACTGGTCTTTTGTTTAATGGTAGGTACAGCGGCGTTACCGCATATTTTGATGCGGTATTACACAACACCAAATGTTCAAGAGGCGCGAAATTCCGTTTTTTGGACATTGTTTTTTATTTTTTTACTTTATGTTACCGCACCTGCTTTAGCTGTCTTGGTAAAGTATGAGATTTATCAAAATGTTATCGGTTCAACGATTGCGGAGTTACCTAACTGGGTTAGTTATTGGAGTAAGGTAGATAACCTTATCCATATTACTGATATTAATAGAGATGGTATATTGCAATTGGCGGAATTTTCTATTGGTGCTGATGTTATTGTATTAGCAACGCCTGAAATTGCGGGTTTGCCCTATGTTATTTCTGGTTTAGTAGCGGCGGGTGGTTTAGCGGCTGCTTTATCAACCGCAGATGGTTTATTGTTGACGATTGCTAACGCGTTGTCTCATGACGTTTATTACAATATGGTCAATCCTAATGCGTCAACCAGTCGCCGTATTTTTGTTTCTAAAGCCTTGTTATTGGTTGTTGCAGGCTTTGCCGCTTATATTGCTTCTTTAAAACCTGCGGGGATTTTATTTATGGTTGCTTGGGCGTTTTCGCTGGCGGCTGCCTCGTTTTTTCCTGCATTAATGCTGGGCATTTTTTGGAAACGGGCGAATAAATATGGGGCTGTTGCGGGTATGTTGGTTGGTTTAGGTCTAACGCTTTATTATTTGATTAGTGTGCGTTTTTATGGAATGCCTTTATGGTATGGCATCAGTGATGCGGCAGCGGGAACGTTTGGTATTCCTGCGGGTATTGTGACGATTATTGTTGTTAGTCTGTTAACGCCAGAACCTGATAAGAAAACTCAAGAATTGGTGGAGCATGTACGTTATCCAAACTTGCGTAATATCGTAACGCAGATTGATTAATAAGAGAAAATGCTAAGAAAAAGGTGCAATAATATTGCACCTTTTGTGCAGTTACTGATTACCATTCAATAGCCGTTTTTAACGTGGAACGGTTTTCTGTTTGAGCAGTTTCATCTGGTTGCGATAATAATAACCGTTTTAATACAGCTTGTTCTTTATTGTTATCCGCTATAAATTTACGGAAATAACTAGGAACACTGATATAAGCCTGTTTTAAACTAACTAAGTTTTCTTGGGATGGGTTCTTGATATAGGCTTGAACAGCCTCTTCACACGTTTCATGCGCAGCTTTCCCCCCGTTTAGTTGACCAATGACATCCACAACTTCAAGCAGAATATCATTGCTTTCCATCACGGCATTTGTTTCTTCATTGAGAGGAAGAAAGCTAATAACTTCATTCTGCCGTAAATACGTTTTTAGCGTACTTACATGATGTGCAACAATCCCTGTTTGCAGTTGTATCCAGATTGTCCCATCACTAAAAACCCATAATGGGGTAGGAATATAATGTTCTTTGTAATTTTGCTTTTCATACACAATGCAGAATGCACCTGTCCGTGCCTGTCCCGTTTCATTTAATACGCCATAAAACCAGTTAAAATTACGTATCCGCTGTATGGGTAGGTCAACACTCTTTTCTTTTCGCCATTCTTGCCATTTCGTTTTTAGCAACTGCAATACTTGCATCATAATGCCCTCTGACTGATGAATCATACCCGTTAGGAAAACGCTAAGAATCTTCCCCAAATATCTTGTGGAATATACGAGATACCTTATCAATATAGCGAATTAATTAAAACAATCAATAAGTAATATACTATATCTTTAATAAGGTTATTATTTTGGGGGATTTATTAGAATTGATATAGTAACCGTGTTTTAAAAAGAGAATAAGGAATGACCTATTCAACAGATTGCCGTAAAAAAGTATTGCTCGTTACCAAGTTTCACTTGGTAATGCCTATTCGCCAAGCTCTGCTTGGCGGGTACTTGAACGCCCCACGCTTAAATCCGCTTGTACTCGGCAAGCGGAGCTTGCAAGGCAGGCATTACCAAGCAGAGCTTGGTAACGAGCAAATTGTTCTATTGATGCGCTCTTTTTACGGATATTCTATTTAATCTTTTTATAGTACTGTTGCTATATTTGTTACTTGCTTTAAATAAACGGTAGTGCCAAACAAATAAGGATTTGTTGTTTTGAATACCCAATCCTAAATAAATAACGGATAGCATTAGTTGACGCGATGGTATCCGTTAATTATTTGAATCTGCTATTTTTCAAAAATTAAATAATAATGAGAGAACACCCAGAAAATGCACTGCTTTAAGGGGCAATTGCTTGCCCCAAGGCATACAAGTAGTCTGTTATAAGAAAGGAACAAGGAGTAAGGCTACAATATTAATGATTTTAATCAATGGATTAATGGCGGGGCCTGCCGTATCTTTGTACGGGTCGCCAACAGTATCGCCCGTTACGGCTGCCTTGTGTGCTTCTGACCCTTTGCCGCCATGATGCCCATCTTCAATGTACTTTTTCGCGTTATCCCATGCACCACCGCCTGTTGTCATAGAAATGGCTACAAATAAGCCTGTTACGATAGTTCCCATTAATAATCCACCTAAGGCTTGCGGTCCTAATAACAGACCTACCAAAATAGGGGCTAAAACGGGTAGTAGGGAGGGAATTATCATTTCTTTAATGGCTGAAGTGGTTAGCATATCCACTGCTTTGGAATAATCAGGTTTTGCCGTTTTTTCCATAATCCCTTTGATGTCGCGGAATTGACGGCGAACTTCGATAACAACGCTACCTGCCGCCCGTCCAACGGCTTCCATAGCCATTGCACCAAACAAGTAAGGAATCATCCCACCAATAAATAAACCGATAATGACTAAAGGATTACTTAAGTCAAAAGTTATATGTTCACCGCCTGCTCCTGCCAATTTATGTTGGAAATCTGCAAACAAGACTAATGAAGCTAAGCCAGCCGAGCCTATGGCGTAACCTTTAGTAACGGCTTTAGTCGTATTGCCAACAGCATCCAATGGGTCGGTAATATTGCGCACTTCTTTGCCCAATTCTGCCATTTCGGCAATTCCACCTGCATTGTCTGTAATAGGTCCATAAGCATCTAGGGCAACAATAATACCTGTCATAGACAGCATGGCCGTTGCGGCAATAGCGATACCAAATAAACCTGCTAACGCATACGCTACAAAAATACTTAAACAAACGGCTAATACGGGAAGTGCTGTAGATTTCATGGAAATCCCCAGTCCCGCAATCATATTGGTTGCATGTCCTGTGGTGGAGGCTTGGGCAATATGTTGCACAGGGGAAAATTCTGTGCCTGTATAATATTCAGTAATCCAGACCATTAAAGCGGTCAGTACTAAACCAACGAGTGACGCAAAATAAAGTTTAATGCCAATATCCCACCCCATAAAAATTAAAGTGATTGGCAAAAAGAGAACCGCAGAAATTCCCGCCGAGGCAATCAATCCGCGATAAAGCGCGTTCATGATTTTCTCGCCGGGACGATTAATCTTAACGAAATAAGTTCCTGCAATAGAAGCCAGAATAGAAATGCCCCCTAAGACTAAAGGGAGAATCATAGACATTAACGCAAGATCAGCAGAGGTACTTGCGTAGGTAATGCCACCAACCAACATCGTTGCTATTAAGGTCACTGCATAGGTTTCAAATAAATCTGCTGCCATGCCTGCGCAATCCCCGACATTATCCCCGACATTATCCGCAATAACGGCTGGATTGCGTGGGTCATCTTCAGGAATGCCCGCTTCAACTTTACCCACTAAATCTGCGCCAACATCTGCGCCTTTTGTAAAAATACCACCGCCTAACCGAGCAAAAATAGAAATCAGTGATGCACCAAATCCTAAGCCTATCAGTGGCGATAAATCTATGGGTTGGTTTGTATCCGTAAGAAAATAGAGGAGGGAAAAATAGAAAACCACGCCTAGCAATCCTAGACCCACTACTAACATGCCTGTAATCGCACCGCCCCGAAACGCCAGTTCTAACGCCGCGTTTAATCCTTCATGAGCCGCTTGTGCTGTACGAACATTTGCCCGCACAGAAACATTCATACCAATATAACCTGTTGCAGCAGATAACAGCGCGCCTAACAAAAAACCAAAGGCGATAAAACCATCTAATAAAACCCATAAAATAAGAAAAATAATTGAACCAACGATGCCTATCGTGGTGTACTGCCGATTTAAATAGGCTTGTGCGCCTTCTTGAATAGCGGTTGCAATTTCTTGCATTCGCTCGTTGCCTGCGGGTTTTGCCAAAATCCACTTGATGGAGACAGCGCCATAAATCAGCGCACCACCCGCGCACAATAGCGCGAATAACAGCCCTAGAATAACCATGCAACACTCTCCTAATTGGTTGGTAAATTTACAAAGAACAACGGCGGCTTGAGAAATAAGTTATTTCGTGTTTATCCTTTAACAAGCCATTTTGGATAAGCTTTATTATTCGTCATTTTGTACAGAAAATAGATAATAACCGCTTTATGATAGGTTAAAAATACACCAAGACTTTTTCAATAAATCTTGTCTGAATCAGAATTTACTGCATTGATAGGTATAAAGGTAACGCTTTTAATAATTCTGAAAATCTGCTTAAGAAGGCGAGAGGGATTTAATCTGTTATCAAGTTCCCTTTTTACTTTACCATTAATAGGCTAAACGCCCAAATGCTGAAAACAATAGCCTATTCTCTCTCGCTTTATTTATCACTATTTTTAACATTACAACCAATTCCCAATTAATAAAAATGCCGCCCAAAATGCAGGATGTTGATAATTTGCTTGTTTTAACATAAATAACTGTGCATTTTGCAAGGCTTTTGCCTTAGAAATATTGTCTTTTTGTAATTGTCGATAAAATTCAGCAATCAATTGTGTTGTTGCTTGGTCATCAATCGACCATAACGTTGCTAATGCACTACGCGCCCCTGCTTTTAGCGCAATACTTGCTAATCCTAATGCAGCTTGGTCATCACCTACGGCGGTTTGACAAGCACTTAAGGTTAATAATTCCATAGGCTCATTACGAATATCGCTTAAACGAATCAGTTTTTCTAACCGATTCATGTCTAATCTACCGTCATAAGTCAGTAAAAATGTTTTTTGCGGGTCGCTGTCAAATTGTCCGTGTGAAGCGATATGTACAACGTTATAAGGTATGTTATTTAACGCGCTGGAAAAATTGGTAACGGTAAAATCACGATTGAGCAAAACACTGGACTGACTACCGTATAAATTTTTTAATATATCAATCTCTTGACGAATATTAGCCAGTGCAGGATAGCCTT
Organism: Beggiatoa leptomitoformis; assembly: GCF_001305575.3. Classification (NCBI taxonomy): domain Bacteria; kingdom Pseudomonadati; phylum Pseudomonadota; class Gammaproteobacteria; order Thiotrichales; family Thiotrichaceae; genus Beggiatoa; species Beggiatoa leptomitoformis. The sequence goes on along the minus strand of NZ_CP012373.2, from coordinate 626,033 downwards.
GTACCCCCTCAGATAAACCACTCAGTAAGATATTTAATTGTTTTTTATTAATTGGTTTTGAGTCGGTTAATGTTAAACCGGGGCTTGTCACAACGGCATAACGTTCAACAAGAAACTGTTTGCCGTCATGTAAAGCGGCTAGAGGGATTGTGCGTAAAACACCATCGGGAATAATAACCAATGTATCAATTGCTTGCGCTTGTAATTCGGCTTCTAACGGTTGAATCAGCCAATGATACAATTGTTGGGCATAGGGTAGATAATCGCGTGTATTGCGGGTTTCTAGCTCAAAACGAAATTCGTTGACTTCATCTTTTAAGGCGGTATGACTAAATGGTAACGTAAATTGTTGAATACCATTTGGTAAACTTAATAGCATTTCAATTCGGTTATTTAACAAAATGGGATAAATAACCGCCGTGTGTGGAATCCCTACATCTAACAGCCATGGTTTAGATTGAGAACCTGTTACACACTCATCTTGAAAATAATCTTGTAGTTCTGCCGTTTTTAGCTTCTCTATCGTATCACGGGCTTCATCTAACCAAATTTTCTTATCATCTGCGGTTTTAGCTGTTTGGAGTAGTAAATCAGCAAGTTCGAAATACAGCGGGCTGATGGTATCGCGGAAAGATTGCGAAGTATTACGGTAGCCAACGGCAAGCTCTTGCCGTATTGGTTGTAATTGAGCAATAGCATGACGATAAGCAGGGATTGCATCACTGATTAGATTTTGTTTAGCAAAGATACGCCCCAGTTGCCACTGCCAACGATAACGTATTTCAGGCGTATTGGTTTGTTGGGCGAAGAAAATGGCTTGTTGCGTGAGTTGTTGCGCTTCAAGAAACCGTTTTTCATTTTCGTATAAATGCCCTAAATAGCCCTTAGCATAAGAGCGTAAGCGGTTATTTTTGAGTTGTTCTGCTATGGTTAAAGCGGTATTTAAGCTGTTGTAGGCTAAACTTGTGCCATCTGCGGTTTTTTGGTCTTGTAAAACACGTTGGGTTAATTCGCCAATACTAATAAAAGCAAAGGCTTTAGCATATTGGTCTGGTAACTTATAAAGCTGGGTGCTGGCTTGTGTGAGTGAATCAATGGATTCTTTTTCTTGTCCATTTTTCCAGTAGGCATTTGCCCGATTGATAAGAATCCGAATAGATAAAATTGGTTCGTCGGTTTGTTGGGCAAGTTGTAGGCTTTGCGAATAAATATCAGTCGCTTCACTATAATAAGCTTCAACAGTTAAGACATTGGCGTGATTATTTAGCACCGCAGCACGCAGTAAAGCAGGGGCATTACTGGGTAAGTTGAATAAGCTACGGTCGGCATAATCGCGTGCTAACAATTCTTGGCGAGTGGCAAGGGCTAAATCGCTTAAACCAACGTAAAGTGCGGTTAGACGGGCTTTATCATTATTAGCCAAGGTTAATGCGCGTTGCAACGCATCCATTGCTTTTTTGCTCAGTCCCATCGCTTGATAAGCACTGGCTAGTTGGCTTAATAGATTGATTTGTTCGGCAGGCAAGTATTTTTCGCTGTCTAAAAGTGATTGCCATTGCTGCACGGCTTGTTCAAAATTCCCCTGTTGCAGAAATAATTGGGCATTTTGTTCGCGTTGTTGAACTGTCCCTTGTATTTCAGCAGAAATTGCAGAAACGCTATAACACAATAAAAGGACTAAATAATAAGCGTTATATTTCATAAGATGAATAAAATCCGTTACAAAGCGCGGCGATTTCTTAAAAGATGAAGTGATAAAATACTATTTTTTGCTTAGCAAAGTATTAAGCAAATTTGCAAGTTGCAGGGATGAAATCTTTTTAATCTTGAAAAGCTTGAATAAATAGGAACATTATTAAAATAAACCCTCGTGAATTCCTCACATAATAAGGATACTTGCTATATCCCATTGCACGAAAGATTTCTTTTATTTGCAAGGGATTGAAGGAAAATTTTTTAATCCTTATTTAACACCACCCAAATCTGTACTTAACCGTTTTTCGACAGGAAATTTCCGTACCATGTTAAAAGTGTTTGAACGCCTTACCCATCCACAACCTGCAACAGTTACCTTAAGTTTATCATTTGATTCACGGCAAAAAAGTCGTTTTTGCACGCAGTTAGCGGATGGAACGGCTGCTTTATTAGATTTACCGCGTGGTTATATTTTGCGTGGTGGTGATTGTCTTAAAGCAGAAGACGGACGGATTATTCTGGTTCAAGCGGCTTTAGAAACGGTAACACATGTGCAAATTGTTGATCCTTTATTATTAGCGCGCATTTGTTATCACTTGGGCAATCGTCATATTGCGTTACAAATTGATGCTCAATGGGTACGTTATCAACCAGATCATGTGTTAGACGAGATGTTACAACATTTTGGTTTATCTATTAGTACATTAGATGCGCCATTTGAGCCAGAAGGTGGTGCGTATCAACATGTACACGCATAAAAAATACGAGCAACTTGCTAGATATACAATGTTTTAGGATTAATAGACAAGCAGATTTAAACAATTTACGTTTCTTAATTCTTTATCTTTAAATTCAGTTAGCTTTGTGAAAGCTCGATTCAAAGCGTCTTTATTTCAAACATAAAAAAAGCACAGTGCTTAAACCACTGTGCTTTTTTGTTAAACAACGAATATAAGTGCTATCGGGTTAATGTTTATTTTCCTGCATCAGCAGCAGCATCACGCACCACTTTTAATTTTGCAGGCATACTTTTTCCATAAACATCAGGGTCATACATTTCTTCTGAATGTGATGGCATCACCACAAAATCACCCGGTGCAATGGCTTGTGCAACATAGGAAAGGTGATAATTACCCGGTGGTAAATAGTCCGAGTAGAAAATCGCCGCATTATGCCGTAGTTCTTGGTGGTAAAAACTCCAGAAAGAGATGGCATATTCTTGCCAGTCAGTGAAGCGATACCAAAGAGAGCCACCTGCATAAGTGCCTTCTGCTTCGTCTGCGGCAACCGTTGAGGCAGTGGCTAAATCCCGATTGACCGGTTCTAACCCACCCGGTACAGGGTCATCAACCACAACAAAGTGACGCGCAGCAGGTAAGGACAGGTATAAATCAACACGAACTAATTCACCCGTTTTTAATTCCATGGGGCTGGTGAGTAGTGTCCATTTATTATCGCGTTTAACGTGGTATTCACGATTCAGTTCAATACCTGCATTGACCGCTGTGGATTTTTCTTCTTTCGTGGCGTATTGCATCCGCACCGCGTAGTACACTCGCCCATCCCCTTGTTTTTCTATCTTAACTGAGGCTTTCCGTCCGGGGTCTTGTTCCGTAATAGGTCGTTCGAACGTTGCCGGCGGATTTTTTACATCATCAAAGTGAACGTCAGTTGTTGTGGGTGTAGCGGCAAGCGACATAGGTTTGTCATCCATGAATGTCCGTACAATCATTGCAGGTTTATCTTTTTCATAGATACGCGCATAGGCAGTTAAGGCATTCATGCAAAACATATTTTCTTGAGTATTTTCCCAATATCCTGTGTATTTGCGACTTTGTGAAATGTGGCGCACCAGTTTATAAGGAATATCACTGACTAACGCATTGCCTTGCATCACTTCGTCATAGTTGACTAACACGTTAAGAATGGAGCATTCCGTGCGTAAACTAGAACTTAACAGTTGGTTATAGCCATCATCAAGGGTTTCTTGGAAGGTAATTTTTCCACCTGTTTGATTCAGTTGCGAGAGAATCGCATTTACCGCTTCCATCCGAACTTTATTAGTTCCCGGTATGGCTAACGCCGCATCTAGGAATTGGCTTTTACCAAATAAGTCCATTTCTTTAAGGCTGCGTTGATAGCGGTTTATGTCATCACGAACAACTTTTCCTTGTTTGGCGAGTGCCGCAAGCGCGACTGCACGTACGCTGGATGCCATGCCTTGTGAGTAAAAATCGGGCATCACATCTTTACGTAACATCGTTAGCAGATATTCATGCAGTTTATTTTCAACTTGCGCGGGAACGTTATAACCACTTACCCGTAACCAGTTGAATGCTAACGCAGTGTATGCACTGAGATAAGGACTTACATATTTATCTTGGGCGATGTAGTAAGTCATTCCCCCGTTTGGTGCTTGATAGTCTGCGGCAATGTCTAATGTTGCTTGTGGCAGAACATCTGCGTTACTCCATAATAAGTCATTGGGTAAATAGGCTTTTAGATTGGTATAGTGCGCCGCCATTGTCCCTTTGCTGAGTTTTTGTTCCCAGCAAGCGTAGGGATAGTCGCGCATATATTCAAATGCCCCTTTGATGTCACTGATAACGGTTGGGGAAGCAACAACACTGACTTTTCCAACATTGCCATAAATATCCGCAGGGAATAAAAGGGATTCTGTGACACTCGCCTCTGTTGTTGTGCCATAACTTGCTGCTGTGTCAAATGAGCGACGTGGAAAAACGTGCAAGGTTTGTGTAAGTCCGTCTTTATCCGTCGCATCTCCCGCAGACGCGGTAAATTGAATTTCACCCACATCCGTTGTGCTAATGGGTAACCAGACGTTGTAGCGTTTGTAAGGTTCTGTTTTTAGCTTGAGTGTAACGCTTGCTTTGTCTGCACCTGCAGTTTTTTGCACAGGTCCTGTTGCACTTAAAGATATGTCTAACTCACGGGCTTTATCTGTACGATTCATAACCGTGAATCCTGCCTCAAAAGTATCGCCTGCAGTCACTTGGTTTGGTAAAGCAGGACGAACTTCAATGGGTAAATTCACTTTAAAATTTGCATCTCCCAAGCCTAAACGGTCGTTTGGTGTTACGGCTAATGCAAGTATGCGCCAACCCGTGAGATTATCAGGGACGGTAAATTGAACTTGTGCATTACCCTCAGCATCTGTGGGAACAGAAGGATTCCAATAGGTAACAAATTTGAAGAGTGAGCGCAAGTTAGGCCCCATTCCGCCATCGCCACCCGGTGTCGCACCTTTTTTCTCAAACTTTTGCCGTCCGACTAAGCGCATGAGTGAGCTGTAGTTGCTCATGTCTAAATCGCTTAAATCATAAAAGCCTTTGTAAGGGTCAAAGTAGCTTCGTCCGCCTTGAATTAAATCAAAGACTGATTCGTCTAAAACGACAATGGCTAATTCTATCGGTTGGGCTTTTACATCGCTTTGTTTTGCATGTGCATGTAGTTTAACGGTGACTTGTTCGCGGGGTTTATAAACAGGTTTATCCGTTTGAATATCAACGACTAGCTCTTTATAAGGTTCGCTAACCAGCGTTTTGACATATCCCATGCGGAAGGTGGGTTTACCTAAATCAACTTGTTCACCATCTATGGGTTTGTCCACACGCGGTGAGACGACAGTCACGGACACAAAGAAACCCGGTGTGTAATCGGCTTCTACAGGAATACTGATAACTTCTACACTGTTATGTAATGTTACCAGCCAGCTTTTGATGGTTCCTAAGCGTTCCACTGTAACCAATGCCGTTGCATTAGGGAACGGATTTTTAACCAGATATTTTGCTGTTTCGCCAACTTTATAACTTTCTTGTTCAGGGACGATTTCTAAACCATTACCGGGTTCCATTTGCCAAACAACTTCACCCGCGCCCGTTGCCCACTGATTAACGGTGGTTTTGTGTTCACGGTCTTTAGTGTCTTTAATTGTGGCAATGAGACGGTAAACGCCAGCATTTGGTGGGGTAAACCGACAAGCAACAGGTTCTGTTGTTGCGGCTAGTTCGCAACGATTGGTTTCTACCCAAACGGTTTCGTATTGGGTTAAATAGGCATTACCTGCACCTTTTACCCGTGCGGCTTTAGTATCTTGTCGCTCAATAGTCACTAATACAGGCGCGCCCGCGATGGGGTTGCCACGTTCATCAACGACAAGGGTATTAATAATATTTTCTTTACCCGAATTCAGTAGCCATCCTTCGGTTTTTAAACCAACAAATCTATCCCGTCCAACATAAACAGCGGTACTACTGCTTGCAACGTCTTTGCCCCGATCATCACGCACGGCACTTTCAATATGTAATGTGCCATATAACACTTTGGTATCTTTTAGCGGGATTTGGGTTTGTAGTTCCCCTTTTTCATTCACTTTACTTTCTGTTTGGAAAAGTGTTTCATCGTTGACTTCGTCTAAGTAAGTATCAAATTGAAACCCTTTAGCAACGGGGCTTGCAGGTACAAAATAGCCTTGACTTAAAGTGGCAACAACTTGGGTTTGTGCGTCACCATACGCACCGCCTGCGTGTAGCATGGCTTGTGTGTCAACCGTAATCGTATCGCCTAGATGGAATAAATCACCATTCAAATTCGTTTTGACACGAAAAGATGAGGGAGTAAAGTCGCTGACCAGCACCCGCATGGGTGACCATGTATTACCTGTGTAATAATCTGCACTGAGTTCAAAACGATACCAACCCACTGCGCCCGTTTTGGGTACGGTAAGCTCGCCTTGATATGCACCAAAATCGGAGAGTTGAATATCAGATACTTCTTGTACAACTTTACCCGTTGGGTCATAAACTTCTAATTTATAAGTTCCTTTAGGAGCAGGCTCTAGTTTGTTATTGCCTTGATTACGGACATAAAGTTTGTATTGAATCGTATCACCTGCCTTATAAACCCCTTGAGCGGTCATCCCCCATGCACGAATATAGGCATATTGTTGGCGTGGGTAGGAATAAACAGAGTAGTCAGATGATAACTGATACATTTCTACAACATAATTATTGTCTAACGGTAAGACGGCAAAATCTTCTCCTTTTTGAACATGTACAAAAAAGCGTTGTTCTGTAGGGTCATAGACATAATTATGCTTTAATTCAGGGTCTAGTTTTTCACGGCCGTCAAACTGTGCAATACCATCTTCATTCGTTGTTACTGTCGCTAGCGAATCGGGTAATTTATCTTTAGCAACATAATTGTCTAAATATAAACTAACTTGCGCATCTGCAACGGGTTTACCTGTCGCAAAATCAGTTACCCAAACTAACGTATTGTAATGTCCAAGTTTAACTTGGACATGATACGGGGTAACTTGGCTGAAAAACCAGTTGCTCCATTCATTTCCACCCTCATGAGTATCTGGTGTAGTAATGTAATGTCCTTGAACAATGCCCGATTTACCATTGAGCAATTGCCGTACACCCACAGGCATTTTAACGGCAATATTCTTAAGGGCGGGTAAGGGGGTGACTTTTTCTTGAATTGCTGACCAACCTTGTGCTGTCAATACATTATATTTAATGGCAACTTTTTGTAGATTGGTAACATACATCGGTAATTCACTGTCCGTAATACCACTTTCTAAGACAGAATGTTCATACTCGAAAACAAAATTAGGGGCGCGATTGTCCGTCGCAAACTGCGTGTTGACCGCAACAGGTAGCGTGCGACCAAATTCATCTTTAAACGTATTAGGATTAAGAATAGCTACCTTATAAGTTTCATAAGCTTTTAATAATTCGGGTAGCCAAACTCTATAAGTATTCCCTTTTGTGTGACTATCATTTAGCTGACTATGGTCAGAGACTTTATCCCAAGGGTCATAATCAGTACGACCACCTGCTAAATCGGGTGTCAGAAGTAAGTTTTGTTTAACGGTTGCATTACTAACAGGGCTAGAAAAAGTCAGGGCTACTTGGCGTAATGGGTTGCAACGGTTATTTTTATTTAAAGGGTCACCAACGGCAATAAAGACCTCTTCACCATTTAATGCAGGACAAGATACGCCTAAAAAACGGAATTCGGGATACGTATCAAAATTAGTAACAACCTGATTTTCAATTCCCTTCTCAGAACCACCAGTTCCAGAAACCAAGCCTTCTGTTACCCACAGCTCGTGTGTCGTGTCTAAACCCAGTAATTGTTTGGGAACAACAATCCAAGCACGCGCACTGTCAGGAATCGTGCTAGGTTCACCCTTTTCTGCTTCTTGTTCATCATAATCATATTGTTCTTTCCCGATAGGTAAGACATCCAGCGCAACTCGTTGACCATTTGGCTTGCGAATGTGCAGACTGCTTTCTACAGAGGCTTTAGTCACCGCTTGGTTAAAACTGACACGTATTTGCGGCGTACCCGGCCCTTTCCATGTGTTAAAAGAAGCATAAGAAACACGCGGACGCTGCGTAATAAACTCATGTTTAATGGCTTGCGCAATCGTGCGTCCATCTTCTGTTTTAATACCGGGTTCCATCACAACTCGATAACGGGTTGCCGATTTTAAACGGTCTTCATCCCGCAACTGGCAGGCTAAAGCTGATGTATCTACCCATCGCCACTCACATTTTACTTCAGGTTGAATACTAATCGGAATTTCAGCGGCTGTGCGTTCCATTTTACCGATAGGAACAACAGGTTGATTAAATTGGAAAACAATTTGCCGCTCTGCCTCTACATCTTCACCTGTAGGGGTAATACGACTGATGGCTAGGGGATTAGATGACTGGTTGAATTTAGCAGAATCAAACACCGCCCATGAAGGCGAGGCGGTTAATAAACTATTCAAAACAACCAGCAGAATGAATAAACGCTTGCTATTCATATATTATTGCTCTCGTTGTTGGTATGCGTTTTTTAAGAAGCATTATCATACGCTTATCTTAATGACTTTTTACACCATAAAAACTGATTAAAACGTTCCTTAATTCACTTCAACTAATTAAGGAATCTCATGATATTGTACGCTTGAATCGTTGACTTGAGATATAAGGTATATTGCTATAGCACATTTAACGTTTTGTTAAAAAATAATAAATTTCTCTTTAACGCTTGATAGACCGCTTGTAAATTAACACTGTTGAGATGACGATTAGAGGGGGTTACAAAGCATTTAAAAAGATGTCTCCGTAAACCACGAGCGGACAAAACCACCACCGTTTATGGAGACTTAGGAAAAAAACAAGCAATAACAGACTTCTATTCGCTCCAGTTTTTCTGTTCACACCCCGCTGGTAGTGTCGCTAGCGCAAAGTTGGGTAAATAAAATGCGCCATTGTGTAATTTAGTATTGTAATGCTTAGTTTTTAACCCTTTAGCTTGGGCATGTTTTGGGTCAAAATCGTTTAATGGATGATAGCGTTTAGAAGCAAAACCAAATGTCCAATATCCGCCGGGATAAGTTAAACAATAGCCTTGATACATAAACAAATGCTGGAAAACTTTTTGCATTTCACTATAAGTTTTTTCCACAATCATGGGTGACAATAACGGGCTATCTGTTTGATTTGTCATAATACCATCGGGTTTTAGGGCGTTATACACATCGCGGTAAAAATCGGCTTGAAACAAGCCTTCTGCAAAACCTATCGGGTCGGAGGAATCAATCATAATCACATCAAAGTAATTTTGATTATTGCGAATATAAGCAACCCCATCTTCTGCCAATACTTTTACACGTGGATTATCAAACTCACTGCCAATGGTTGGAAAATATTCACGCGCAGTGTTAATGACATCAATATCAATTTCTACCAAAACCGCTTCTTTAACCGTAGGATGTTTCACGATTTCGCGGATTGTACCACCATCGCCACCCCCAATGACTAAAACCCGTTCAGGATTCGGATGTACATTAAGCGGTACATGCGCCATCATCTCATGATAGATAAATTCGTCACGTTCCGTTACCATGATAATATCATCTAATAACAGCAATTTACCAAAAGTTTGTGTTTGATAAACAGTGATTTTTTGGTAAGCCGATTGCTTTTCGAACAGCTTATTTTCTAACGCCAGTCCTAACGCCCAGCCACGGCTGCGTTCTAAGTACCAACCATTATAAAAATCATGAGTAATATCAACGGACATAATATTCCTTTTGGGAGAGCAAGCCCCAGAAAATGAAGGTCGAGTTTTGCAGTGAATAGAGTTTGTTGCTCTATAACACGAAAACTCGACCTATTTGATGACGAAAAGGTGAAAACTAAGCGTGAAAAATATTTTTACCGTAGAAAATTTCTGTCATTTCTTGGTGCAACAGCGTAGTCACACGCCGACGCTCGGTTTCACTCCAGTTTTCGTCTTTCATACCAAAGAGATAGTCACTGAGTTTGACATCTTTTAAGAGCATTTTAGTATGAAAAAGATTTTCTTGATAAACGTTAATATCAACCGTTTGATAACGTTGTAAAATATCTGGCGCAATAAATTCCTGAATGGAATAAATTTTATGGTCGATAAAATGTTTTCTGCCACGAACATCACGGGTAAATCCACGCACGCGATAGTCAACAGATACAACATCAGAATCAAACGCATGTAACAGATAATTCAATGCTTTTAAGGGGGAAATATGCCCACAAGTAGCAATGTCAATATCAACACGAAAGGTGGACACACCCGTTTTAGAACTGCCTTCTGGATAAGTATGTGCGGCCAGATGGCTTTTATCTAAATGTGCGACTAAAAAGGGGTTATTGCTTTTTAGCTTGGTTTGTTCAGGCCGTTTTAACGTTGCGGGACAAGAAACGGGTTCTTCAGCAATCAAAAAAGTTGCACTTGCGCCCATAGGGTCATAATCTTGAGTAGATACGCTGAGAACATGCGCGCCAATAATATTGCAAACATCAGAAAGAATGGTTTCTAACTTTTGCGCGCTACACATTTCGTTTGTGTATGCGAGAAATTCTTCTCGCTCGGCAGGTCGCTGAGTGTAACAAATATCATAAATGTTAAAACTCAGACTTTTGGTCAGGTTATTAAAACCATGCAGTGCAATTTTGTCTTCCATCACGAAATACCTCCCCATCAAAAAAGCAGAAGACAGCCATTATAACGATAAGAACTTATTACAATAATACTCTCTCCATTTTAAGTCAGTCTTGGTAAAGACCTGATGACAGGGGGGATTTATAGAGTCTTGTAATAAATTCCTGAGAAAGGCTAAAAACTTTTTATTATATCGTTATAACTGAAATGTTCAATCGTATATTTTTAATACGCCATAGTTGCCCTCGGTGTAGAATTAAACAGCGGGTAGTCATTGTTTGAAACAGAATTTTCAGACAAAATTTAACCTTTTAATATTTTTTAAATCAAGCGAGTAACCCAGCATGAAACCACAACTTTCTCAACTAGATAAATTGATTAGTAGCTTTGATAGAGGATTACGGACGATTTTTGCTGAACCACAGGGAACAAATCGTAAAAATCCAGCCAAAAATATTGAAGATAATAGTTTGAGTGATGCCGATAAACAGTTATCTATTCGCCTGATGCGGGTTAATCATGCAGGGGAAGTTGCTGCACAAGCCCTGTATCAGGGGCAGGCTTTAACAGCGCATGATTCGCGGGTTCGTGACAGTATGCACCAGTCAGCTATTGAGGAAAATGACCATCTATTGTGGTGTGAAAAGCGGATTCAGGCATTAGGCGGACGGACGAGCGTGTTGAATCCTGTGTGGTACACGGGGTCATTTGCGATGGGTGCGTTAGCGGGTTTTGTGGGGGATAAATGGAGTTTAGGGTTTGTTGCAGAAACGGAAAAACAGGTGATTGCGCATTTAGAAACGCATTTGCAAACACTGCCCATAGAAGATCAAAAAAGTCGGGCTATTTTAGAGCAGATGAAACAGGATGAAGCGCATCACGCAACCATTGCATTAGAGGCAGGCGGCGTTCCATTGCCTATGCCTGTACAGATTGCAATGCAAGCAACGGCAAAAATCATGACGACAACCGCATATTGGATATAAAGGGCAATGTTTAAATTTATCAGTATCGTTTTTTTATTATATTGTCTTAGCGCATGTGGTATTTCGCAGGCGGTTTATGGTGTGCCTGAGAAACAGTGGGAAACGATGAGCGAAACAGAACGCCAAATAACCATTGAACGCTTTAACCGTCAGGAAGCGATTAATGCAGAAACCCGCGTTCAGGCAGAGGCAACACGTAAAGCCGTAGAGAAAGCTCGAGCTGATGCGCAAGCCTTTGAGCAACAATGTCTAGAAACTCATGAGAAAACGGCCGAAGAGTGTCATGTAATAACTCGCACGCGTTTTGAACGGATTTTTTAAGGCTTCTGTGTAAAATAATTATCTGAATCAGGACTTACAGGATTATCTGAGTTATTTAGAATTGAAAGATTTGTCAAATTGCAAAATTTAACCACTGCTTAATGCCCGTCATCAACAAGTAAATGATGGGCTGATTATTTTATCTATATTTACCCCGAGGTTAAAATATGCGTTATTCAGTTTATAGTTTATTCTCCCTCCTCTTTTTTGCCCAAATTAGCCACGCGACTAGTCCAGAATTACTGATTAAACAATTACAAATTCCCGCTGATTTTCAATTATCTATTTATGCAGAAGTGCCTGAAGCCCGTTCTTTAGCCGTTGATGAGAAAACGGGTACAGTTTATGTCGGTTCACGTAGCGGGAATACTATTCACGCCATTTTAGATGTAAATAAAGACTTTAAAAGTGATGTAGTTATTCCCTTACTCACCGATTTAAATTCACCAAACGGCGTTGCAGTGCATCCTCAAACGGGTGATTTATACATTGTTGAACAACACCAAATTAGACAAATTTCCGCAAACCAATTAACAGCCCTCAGTCCTCAATCACATTTAAAATCTAACATTATTTTTAATGCCTTACCCGATAAGCGTTGGCATGGGTGGCGATATGCGAAATTTAGCCCGACAGGTTATCTTTATGTTGCCGTTGGCGCGCCCTGCAATATTTGTGATGTGCAGGGAATAGAAGGCACGATTATTCGTTTAGACGTAAGCACGAGCAATGCGCAAATGGCGGTTTTTGCACGGGGTATCCGTAATTCTGTTGGATTTGATTTTCATCCGATAAGTGGAGAGTTGTATTTTACGGATAATGGCGCAGATAATTTGGGCGATTTGATACCCCCTTGCGAATTAAATCACGCCCCACAAGCGGGTTTACACTTTGGTTATCCTTATGTTTGGGGTGTAAATAACACGCCCTATCCTGATTCAAAAAAACGTCAACCACCCATGCCAAGCACGATGACCGCGCCGATTGTTGCGTTTGATGCACATGCAGCACCATTAGGTATTCACTTTATTCGGGGTAAAAATTACCCAAAAAACTATCAAACCAGTGCATTGGTTGCACAACATGGTTCATGGAATCGTAATCCTGCCGATCCTGCGGGGTATAAAGTTGTGCGGGTGCAATTTGATGAACAAGGCAAGGTTATCAATACACAAGATTTTATAACAGGATGGTTAGACTCAGAGAAAAAAGCATGGGGCAGACCTGTGGACATCGCCCAATTAGCCGATGGTTCGTTATTAATCTCTGATGACCGCGCGGGGTTAATCTATCGTCTGCAATATGTGGGGAAAAATTAGCCTATAGGATAATTTTTTTAAAAATGGATAAATTTCTTTAACGCCCCACGCTTAAGTCCGCTTGTACTCAGCAAGCGGAGCTTGGTAATGAGCAAATTGTTCTATTGATGAGTTCTTTTTATTGATATTCTATTTAATCTTTTTATAGTGCTGTTGCTATATATGCTTGTTTAGACTGTGAATAAATACCAAAACAAAACCCCCATTTACATTAAGCAAATGGGGGTTTTTTATCACCCAAACTATTCAGAGCGCGCAAAGTATTAAGGGCGCGTCAGTTATGCTGAACGCGCCCTTAAGAGCTAAATATATTTTACCGCAACAATTTCATACTCTTTCTTCCCGCTAGGTGCTTGCACAATGGCAACATCACCTTCTATTTTACCAATTAAAGCGCGGGCGATTGGAGAACTGATTGAAATACGGCTGGCTTTAATGTCCGCTTCATCATCACCGACAATTTGGTAACTCACTTCTTCATCCGTTTCAATATTTAACAAATCAACGGTTGACCCAAAAACGATTTTGCCACCCGCATTTAATTTGGTGACATCGATAATTTCTGCATTAGACAATTTTCCCTCTAACTCAGCAATTCGTCCTTCTATGAAACTTTGTTGCTCACGTGCGGCATGATATTCGGCATTTTCTTTTAAATCGCCTAATGCTCGCGCTTCTGCAATGGCTTGTATCACGTTAGGACGTGCGACTGATTTTAGCGCCTGTAATTCATCGCGCAGTTTTTGTGCGCCCTGAACAGTCATGGGTGACTTATTCATATCACTGTACCTTGTTTAAGTTCCTTATGTAAATCTTGTAAACGATTCACTTCTCCTGATTGGTTGACTTTTAACGCCAGCACCATTGCTCTTGCGCCTGCCATTGTCGTCGTGTAGGTGACTTTGTGTTGCAAGGCGGTACGACGAATTGTAAACGAATCGGATATGGCTTGTTTACCCTCTGTTGTGTTGATAATCAGGCTGATTTCTTCGTTTTTAATACTATCCACAATGTGGGGTCGGCCTTCAATTACCTTATTTACAACGGTGCAGGACACGCCAGCATCGCGAAGTGCTTTGGCTGTCCCACGTGTCGCTACAATTTCAAACCCTAATGCTAATAAATCCCGACTGACATCAACCGCAGACTGTTTGTCTGTCTCTCTCACGCTGATAAAAGCTCGTCCTGAACGGGGTAAGTTCAGACCTGCTGCCAATTGGGATTTTGCAAAGGCTTCACCAAAACTGCGCCCAACTCCCATTACTTCGCCTGTTGATTTCATTTCAGGCCCAAGTAATGGGTCAACGCCTGCGAATTTTACAAACGGGAAAACCGCTTCTTTCACAGAGTAATAGGATGGAATACATTCTTGAGTAAAACCTTGATCAGCCAGTTTACGACCTACCATACAACGCGCGGCGATTCTTGCTAATGGTAAACCTGTGGCTTTTGAGACAAACGGTACGGTGCGAGAAGCGCGTGGATTGACTTCTAACACGTATATGGTTTGGTTTTGAATAGCGAACTGCGCGTTGACTAATCCTATCACATTTAGGGCTTTTGCCATACTGATCATTTGGACGCGCAATTGGTCTTGTAGCATGGGTGATAAGCCATAAGGGGGCAAGGAACATGCGGAGTCACCAGAGTGTACACCCGCTTCTTCAATATGTTCCATGATGCCGCCAATCAGTACATGTTCCCCATCACAAACCGCATCAACATCAACTTCTATCGCTTCATCTAAAAAGCGGTCAAGCAATACAGGTGAGTCGTTAGAAACGGAAACGGCTGTTTGCATGTAGCGTTTTAAATCATCAGGATGATAAACGATTTCCATCGCTCGTCCCCCTAATACATAGGAGGGTCGCACAACAAGGGGATAACCAATTTCATCTGCTAGTTTTAACGCAACTTCTGGTGTACGCGCTGTACGGTTGGGCGGTTGGCGGAGGTTGAGTTGATTGACCAGTTGTTGAAAACGTTCACGGTCTTCAGCTAAATCAATGGATTCTGGGGTTGTGCCTACAATGGGCGCGCCTGCCGCTTCTAGGGGTTTCGCCAGTTTTAAGGGGGTTTGTCCGCCGTATTGAACAATGATGCCTTTGGGGTTTTCGACGGCAATAATTTCTAAAACATCTTCTAAGGTCAAGGGTTCAAAATACAAGCGGTCAGAGGTGTCATAGTCCGTAGAAACGGTTTCAGGATTGCAGTTGACCATGATGGTTTCGTAGCCATCGGCTCGTAAGGCAAGTGAGGCTTGCACGCAACAGTAGTCGAATTCAATTCCTTGTCCGATGCGGTTAGGCCCGCCACCAAGTACCATGATTTTTTCCCGCTGGGTCGGATTGCTTTCGCATTCTTCTTCATAGGTTGAATACATGTAGGCGGTGGTCGCGGCAAATTCAGCAGCGCAGGAGTCCACACGTTTGTACACAGGACGAACATTGTTGTTGTGGCGTAATTCGCGTATGTCCCGTTCAGATGTACCCGTTAGAACCGCAAGACGTTTGTCAGAAAAGCCTTTACGTTTGAGTTCGCGCAGGCGTTCTGCGGTTAGGCAATCGAAACCTTCGGCTTTAACTTCTGCCTCTTCTTCAATTAAATCGGCAATTTGAGTTAGAAACCATGGGTCTATAGCGGTAAATTCGTGTACATCTTCTAGTGTCCAGCCTGCACGGAATGCATCGGCGACATACCACAGGCGTTCAGGCCCTGCTTCTTGCAGTTCGTGGCGCAATACGTCTTTGCTGGCGTTAGAATCGGGTTCTAGTTGTGGGTCTAAATGTTCATCTAATCCACACATGCCTGTTTCTAAGCCACGTAAGGCTTTTTGTAGCGATTCTTGGAAAGTCCGTCCAATCGCCATCACTTCGCCCACAGATTTCATCTGGGTTGTGAGCAGGGCTTCAGCTTGGGGGAATTTTTCAAAGGTGAAACGGGGGACTTTGGTGACAACATAGTCGATGGTTGGTTCAAAAGAGGCAGGTGTTGCACCACCTGTGATTTCGTTAGCCAGTTCGTCTAAGGTGTAGCCAACAGCGAGTTTTGCGGCAACACGGGCTATGGGAAAGCCTGTGGCTTTGGATGCTAACGCGGAGGAGCGGGACACGCGCGGATTCATTTCAATAATAATCATGCGTCCATCGGACGGGTTAATGGCGAATTGTACATTAGAACCGCCTGTATCCACGCCAATTTCACGCAACACGGCAAGCGATGCGTCGCGCATGATTTGATATTCTTTATCTGTCAGGGTTTGAATAGGTGCAACGGTGATGGAGTCGCCTGTGTGAATTCCCATGGGGTCTAGGTTTTCTATGGAGCAGACGATAATGCAATTGTCTTTGCTATCGCGCACCACTTCCA